>CACZTH010000107.1 GCA_902784035.1 uncultured Eubacteriales bacterium | reverse complement strand
TATAACAAGTTGGCTTCCACCCGCGTAGCGGGTGGTTTTATGTTTCGTACGCTTCGCGTACTCAACGGGGCTCATTGCCCCAGAAAAACACGGGGCCGCCCCATCAGGGGCGGCCCCGCCGCCTTTCCGGCCAGCAGGCCAGGAAGGCGTTCACCTTCTGTCCGCTTCAGAAAAAGTTCAGGGTATTTTTCTGTTCACGCATCCGCCTATTTCTCGGCGGCCAGCTTCTTATAGAAGGCCAGCCGATCCATGGCGTCCTGCTCAGTCTTCTCCAGCAGGCCCTCGGCCACATCCGGGAAGGCGATCTTCAGGGAGGAGAAGCGGACCTCGTTCATCAGGAAGTCGCGGAAATTCCCCGTGGGCTCCTTCGAATCGAGGGTGAAGGGGTTCTGGCCGGAACCGATCAGGGTCGGATTATACCGGTACAGGGCCCAGTAGCCGCACTCCACAGCGTGCTTGGCCTCCAGCTGGCTCTGTCCCATGCCGGTCTTGATGCCGTGGTTGATGCAGGGGCAGTAGGCGATCACGATGGAGGGACCGGGATAGGCCTCGGCCTCCTTAATGGCCTTCAGAGCCTGGGCCTTATCGGCGCCGATGGCGATCTGCGCGACGTAGATGTAATCATAGGTCATGAAGATCCGGCCCAGATCCTTCTTCTTCGTGCGCTTGCCGCTGGCCGCGAACTTGGCGATGGCGGCCGCCGGGGTGGCCTTCGAAGCCTGTCCGCCGGTGTTGGAATAGACCTCGGTGTCGAGGACCAGGACATTGATGTCCTCGCCCGCCGCCAGGGCGTGATCGAGGCCGTCATAGTCGATGTCATAGGACCAGCCGTCGCCGCCGATCAGCCACTGAGAACGTCTGAAGAGATAGTCTTTGTTCTCGTAGAGGTCAGCCAGGATCGGATCCTGATCCTTCGTCTTCTCCAGGACCGCGATCAGACGGTCTGCCCGGTCTCTGGTTCCTTCGGTCTCGAACTGATGATCCAGCCACTCGGTCAGAGCCTCATCCAGCTCCGCGTCCAGGTGCTTGTCCAGGACCTTCCGGCCCTCGATGGCCAGCTGCTTCTGGACCTGGCGGGTGCCCAGGAACATGCCGAGGCCGAACTCGCCGGTATCCTCGAACAGGGAGCTGTTCCAGGCGGGACCCTCGCCCCGGTCATTCTTACAGTAGGGGGAAGAAGGCACGCTGCCGCAGAAGACGTGGGCGCAGCCGGCGGAGTTGGCGACCATCATCCGGTCACCGTAGAGCTGGCTGACCAGCTTGATGTAGGGCGTCTCGCCGCAGCCCGCGCAGGCGCCGGAGAACTCGAAGTAGGTCGGCTCGAACTGACTGCCCTTCACGGTGTACTTATTGAACGGATTCTTCTTCTCAGGCAGGGCGGCCGCGTAATCCCACAGCGGAGCCTCGGCCTGCTCGTCCGCCAGGAGGTTCAGGGACAGGGCCTTCTCGCCCTTCTTGCCCGGGCAGGTCTCGACGCAGTTGCCGCAGCCCGTGCAGTCATTCACAGAGATCGTGATCCGGAAATCCATGTCCTTCACGCCGGTGGCGGGCAGGACGTTATAGCCCTCGGGCGCCGCGGCGGTCTCATCCTTCGTGGTCAGGAAGGGCCGGATGCAGCCGTGGGGACAGGCGAAGGAACACTGGTTGCACTGGATGCACTTGGAAGCGTCCCAGTGGGGGACCATCACCGCCACGCCCCGCTTCTCGTAAGCGGCGGAGCCGGTCGGATAGGCGCCGTCCTGCACGGGCTTCAGGCCGCTGACAGGGATGTCGTCGCCCTCCATCCGGTTGACCGGGATGAGGAAGTTCTTAATATAGTCGGGCAGATCCTTCTGCTCCTCCTTCGGGGCGTCCACAGCGTCCGCCCAGGCGGCGGGAACCTTCACCTCGTGGATCTCGGAAATGCCCTTATCGACGGCTTCCCAGTTCATCTTCACGACGTTCTCGCCCTTCTTCCCGTAGGTCACGGCGATGGAATCCTTCAGATACGTTACTGCGTCCTCGATGGGTATGATGTCGGCCAGCTTGAAGAAGGCGGACTGCATGATCATGTTGGTCCGGTTGCGGAGGCCGATGTTCCGGGCGATGTCCACCGCGTCGATGGTGTAGAAGTGGATGTCATTCTGAGCCAGGTACCGCTTCATGCTGGCGGGCAGGTTCTCCTCCAGGCCCTGTTCATCCCACATGGTGTTCAGCAGGAAGGTGCCGCCCTTCTTCAGACCGCTCAGAACATCGTATTTATCCACGTAGGACTGCTGAGAGCAGGAGATGAAGTCGGCCGCGTCGACCAGGTACTCGGACTTGATGAGCCGGTCGCCGAACCGGAGGTGGGAGACCGTCACGCCGCCGGACTTCTTGGAGTCATAGGCGAAGTAGGCCTGGGCGTACTTATCGGTGTTGTCGCCGATGATCTTAATGGCGCTCTTATTGGCGCCCACGGTGCCGTCGGAGCCCAGACCCCAGAACTTGCAGGCGTTGATGCCGGTGTAGTCGATATCGATGTGGCCGGCCTCGGGCAGACCCGTTCCATTCACGTCGTCGATGATGCCCACGGTGAAGTGGTTCTTCGGCTCAGGCTGCTTCATGTTCTCGAAGACCTGGTAGATGTGGTCCGGGCGGATGTCCTTGCCGCCGATGCCGATCCGGCCGCCGACCACGGTGGGATGGACGTCCTGGTCGTAGAAGGCCGCGCGGACATCCATGTAGAGAGGCTCGCCCTGGGCGTTGATCTCCTTCACCCTGTCGAGGGCGGTGATGACCTTCACGGTCTTCGGCAGGCTGGCGAAGAAGTACTTCAGAGAGAAGGGCCGGTAAAGGTGGACGGTCAGGACGCCAACCTTCTCCCCCTTCTTAGTCAGGGCGTCGACCACCTCTTCGATGGTCTGGGTCATGGAACCGATCGCGACGATGACCCTCTCCGCGTCCTCGGCGCCATAGTAGTTGAAGATATGATAGTCCTGGCCGGTCAGCTTGTTGATCTCGCCCATGTAGTGCTCGACGATGTCAGGCAGCTCGTCCCAGTAGTGGTTGATGACCTCCCTCTGCTGGAAGTGGATGTCGGCGTTCTGGACCGTTCCCCGGACACTGGGGTGGTCCGGGTTCATGGATCCCCGGCGGAACTCATTGACCGCGTCCATGTCGACCAGCTTGGCCAGCTCGTCGTACTCGAGGCAGGCGATCTTCTGGATCTCGTGGGAGGTCCGGAAACCGTCGAAGAAATGGAGGATAGGCACCCTGCCCTTAATGGCGGACAGGTGGGCGACCGCGGCCATGTCCATGGCCTGCTGGACGCTGGCGGAGGACAGGAGGGCGAAGCCCGTGGTCCGGACCGTCATGACGTCGGAGTGGTCGCAGAAGATGCCCAGGCCGTTGGAAGCCACGAGACGGGAGGCGACATGGAAGACGCCCGGCAGGAGCTCGCCGGCGATCTTGAACATATTCGGGATCATCAGCATCAGGCCCTGAGCGGACGTGT
This sequence comes from uncultured Eubacteriales bacterium, assembly GCA_902784035.1. Taxonomy (GTDB): domain Bacteria; phylum Bacillota; class Clostridia; order Peptostreptococcales; family Anaerovoracaceae; genus Aminicella. The sequence continues at coordinate 8,420 of CACZTH010000107.1, read as the reverse complement.
AGGTGCTGGTCAGCGCGCCGGCCTGCAGGGAACCATGTACCGCGCCGGAAGCGCCCTTCTCGTTCTGCATCTCGATGACCTGGACCTGCTCGTCGAAGATGTTCTTCCGGCCGTTCGCGGACCACTCATCGATGTGCTGCGCCATGTCCGAAGACGGCGTGATCGGGTAAATCGCGGCCACGTCGGTGAAAGCGTAGGACGCGTACGCGGCGGCGGTGTTCCCGTCCATTGATTTCATTCTGCGTTTCATGAAAATCGTTCTCCTTTCCTGAGCTTCCAATTTCTCCAGGGGACCACTGCTCCCGCCCAAAGATCATGCGCCGCTATCCGTCAGCGCCGGCGGAGGTCCTCCTTTCCGTAGTAAACGCAGGTATATAATAAAACATTTTTTTAACAAGCGTATTGAAGGACCTTCACATGGCGATTGAGTTTTTTCCCTGAACAAAAAATCCCCGGTACGCGTTCTGCCTCTCCCCTCCAGGGAAGGCGGCAGCGCGCCGGGAATCCTTCATCGGTCCCAACTCAGCCTGACCGCGCCGGCCCCGCCGGCGCCCGCTGACTGGGACCGGCTCGGTTGACCTTCATGGTCAGGGGATGGAGCTTCGCCGGCCCCCCGCTGACAGGACCGGCTGACCCGCCCTATTTCATGGCCTCATCCGCCCGGAAATAGGGCTTCTCCTCGGGGTAACGGTCAGCGATGTACTGCTGGACCACCTTCACGAAGGATCGGGCGGCAGGCGTCACATACTCGTGCCGCTGGAGAGCGATCCCGATGGTCCGGTAGGGAGCGGTCTCAATGGGATAGGCGTTCACGTCATCATTAATGTTATTCAGGACCAGCTCCGGCATAATGGTCATGCCGAGTCCGCTCTTCACCAGAGCGATGATCACCGCGTCCTCCCGGATGGAATGAGGGGCGTTCAGGCTGTCGATGTGGTTCTCCTTCAGGAAGGCGGCGGCGTCGAAATCTGACTCCTTATGAGGGAGGATGAAGGTCTGCTCCAGCATCTCGCTGATGGTCACATAAGAGCCATTGGCCGGACGGAAGTCCTTCGGAGCGACGCAGAGGAGCCGGTCCCTCAGGAGGGGGTAGCTTGGCAGCCTGCCCGCCACGGGCAGGGAGACGAAGGCCGCGTTCAGCTCTCCGTTCGCCAGGCTGTTTTCGAGACCCGCGTAGCTGTCCTCATGAACGTGGATCTCGACCTGGGGGCACTGCTCCTTCATGATCCGGATCAGGTCCGGCAGCCAGCAGCAGCCTACGCTGCTGAAGACTCCCAGGTGGAGGGTGTCCGCCCGGAGGCCGCCGATCCGGGAAATCTCCTGCTGAATCCGCTCCTCGGCCCGGATCATGAAGCGGATATGGGGAAGAAGCTCCATTCCCGTGACGGTGAGCCTCACCCCGTCCCGGTTTCGGATCAGAATCTGCATGCCCAGCCGCTCTTCCATCTTCTTAATTGAATGGCTGACGGCCGACGGGGTCAGGTGAAGGATCTCCGCCGTCCGGGTCAGGCTCCCCGTCCGCTCCACCAGATCCAGGATCCGATAATTGATATCGATCATAACGTACACATCCTCTCCGAAGAGTCCTCCCGGTTTTGAATGATAATCAAGCGCTTTGGAATTTCTTTCACTATCATGAATCGAAAAATCCGAAATTGCAAGATATAATTACAGGCGGCCAGCCGGTCAGGGAACCCGGCAGCTCCCTGTGAAATATGCTATAATATTTATTGATCGTCATCAGGCAACCGAAAGGCGGGGAACATGTCTGTCAATTCATATAAGGTCTTCGCGGAGGTCGCGAAGAACGGAAGCTTCATCCGGGCAGCTCAGGCTCTGAACCTTACCCCCTCCGCGGTGAGCCACTCCATCCTGTCCCTGGAGGAAGATCTGGGCTTTCCCCTCTTCCGCCGGAACCGGAGCGGGATCACCCTGACCCAGGAAGGCGAAGCCATGCTGGTCCACGTCCGGAGCATCATGAACAGTGAAAGGCTCATGATGGAGGAAGCCGCCGAGATTAACGGCCTGGAACGGGGCAGCGTGACCCTGGGCGCCTTCAGCAGCGTCTGCATCTCCTGGGTTCCGGAGCTGGTCCGGACCTTCCAGCAGGCCCACCGGCAGATTCAGGTTCACGTGATGCAGGGCGACTACGCTGACATCCTGACTTGGGTGAAGGAGGGGGAGGTGGACATGGCCTTCGAGACCCTTCCCGCCGCGGACAACATGCTGGCGGAGCCCCTCCACCAGGATCCCCTCTGCTGCGTCCTTCCCAGGGATATGGCTGCGGCTCACGATGGCTATATCACGGCGGAAGAACTCCGGGACCTGCCCCTGATCCTGCAGCGGACCGGCTACAATTTCGACACAGTGGCCTACACGAAGAAGGCGAAACTCTCCGTGAGCTCCAACTTCTTCGTCGAAGACGACCAGTCCATCGCGGCCATGGTTCAGGCCGGTCTGGGCGCCAGTCTCATGCCCGCCCTGACCATCGGAAACATGAACTACGACGTGAAGATCCTGCCCCTGGTTCCTGAATTTCACCGGACCATCGGCCTGATCAGGCAGAAGAAAACGCCGCTGTCGCCCGCTTCCCGGCTGCTGCACGACCACATCCTCGCCTTTGTTAAGACAAAGGGCCTCTACAACCTCTGATCCGCGCACCGGGCGGCCATCGCCGCCCTGGAATCTGATCCGCACACCGGGCGGCCATCGCCGCCCTGGAATCTGATCCGCACACCGGGCGGCCATCGCCGCCCTGGAAGGAGTAATCACCATGATCCAATTCGCTGACCGCATGACCCAGATGGCGGAGCGCGCCGACGCCACCCGCAAGCTCTATAATTCCATGACCACGAAGGGAGTCCTCAGCTTCGGCGGCGGAGCCCCCGCGCCGGACACCTACCCGGTGGACGAGCTCCGGGAAATCGCGAACGACCTGCTCCAGTACCCGGGCCGCGGCCGGGACGCCCTGGCCTACAGCGATCCCCAGGGCCTGGTGGAGATGAGGAAGGTCGTGGCCGAGAAGATGCTGCCCCGCCGGGGCATTCAGGGAGCCAGCGTCGATGACATCCTCATCGTGAACGGCGGCCTGGAGACCATGAACCTGGCCGGCCAGGTCTTCCTGAATAAGGGCGACGTGGTCCTGGTCGAGAACCCCAGCTTTTGTCAGACCATGCAGATCTTCGACATGTTCGAGACGAAGATGATCCCCATCACCTGTGACGAGCACGGGGTCATCGTGGAGGATATGATCGAGAAGATCGAGAAGTATGACCCCAAGCTGGTCTACATCATCACCTCCTTCCACAACCCTGCCGCCCGGACCACCATCCTGGACCGGCGGAAGCGGATCGCGGAATACGCCAACACCCACGATGTGATGATCCTGGAGGACGATCCCTACGTGGAGCTCCGCTACGAGGGCGAGGACATCCCGGCGATTAAAGCCTTCGACACCGCCGGCCACGTGATCTACGCCAACAGCTTCTCGAAGATCTTCTCCCCCGGCTCCCGGATCGGCTACTGCTACGCCGCGAACGAGGTGATCCGGAAGATCTACGACGCGAAAACCGCCACGAACTCTCAGACCTCCACCCTGATCCAGATGCTCTGCGCCGAGTATTTCAACCGGGGTTACTATGACAAGCACATCGAGCAGTGCCGCGCCTTCTATAAGGTGAAGTGTGACAAGGCCGTTGACTGCCTGCATAAGTACTTCCCCGAGGGCACGAAGGTCATCAAGCCCGAGGGCGGCCTCTTCATCTGGGTCGAGCTTCCGGAGAACACCCCCGACACCACCACTCTGTATGATGAGGCAGTGTCCAGGCTCAACATCGCCTTCCTGGCCGGCCGGACCTTCTTCGTCGACCCGAAGGACGGCGACCACGGCATGCGGATGTCCTTCGGCTCTCTCTCTCTGGAAGACATCGAGAAAGGCATCCGGCAGCTGGGCGACCTGATCAAGTCCGAGATGAAGTAAGATAAGAAAAAGAAATAACCTCATTCATTCCCCCGATCTCAGGGAAATGAATGAGGTTTTCTTTTCGTTCCGTATGATTCGTTCGACGTGTTTCGCCGCGTTTCACACCAGGCCCACCGCCCGTGAAACGCGCCGTCAGGGCAGCGCCCGCTCTGCGGCCGCCCGCCTACTTCTCCGGGTCTTCTTCTGAGCCGGCTCCCTCCTCCATGAAGAAGCGGAAGTGACACATGCCGTCGGTGAAGAAATGCTTGTCGTGAACGCACTTCAGGTTCTCGTTATAACCATGGGCGATGGCCGGGTCGATCTCCTGGCAGTACATGAGCCCGATCTTCTCCGCGTCCATATCCCGAAACTCCCGGGCGAAGACGCAGTGGTTGAAGTCCTGCTCGATCTCATTCTCCTTATAGTAGTTATCGCTGACGCACTGGTTGGTCCGCTCCATGTCATAGTAGCGGAGGTAATAGGCCAGAGTATTGGGCTTTCCATTCTCAGCGGCGCGGGCGGCGATGTTGGCGCCCCGCTTCTCGCCGAAGCGGCGGACAGCCTCCCGGATCAGCTCCTCGCCCCTCTCCTCGCCGACTTCCTCCTGGACCACCTTCGTGACCTCCACGAAAAAGCGGGAGAAGAGCTGGTACATGGAGACCGGCTCCATGTCCAGTTCCGGCTCGTCATCGGGCTGCTTCACGCCCCTGGTCTCATCCTTCAGTTCTTCAGTCATGATCTTCTCCTATCCATCAGGTTATCGGGGGGCCTGCGGCCGCCCGCCGGGGACCGCCGGCCGCTCCCTCTTATTTATGGTCTCTTCTGTACTCCGCCAGTCCGTTCAGGTAGTAAAGGGCCAGGTAGTTGGCGTCGTGGGCCGCCGTCTGGTAGCTCAGGGTGTCCGGATAGAGTTCGACGAAATCGAAGCCGCAGGCGCCGGCAAGACCCGCCTCATGCAGCATCATCATCAGCTGATAGGATGTCAGGCCGCCCATGTCCTGGGGGCCCTGGGGCATGCAGGCCGCGTCCAGGGAATCGGCGCAGACCGTGACATAGATGACCTCTGTGTCCTTCGACACCACTTCCAGGGCGTGCTGGATAGACGCTTTCCATCCGTCCTCATGGACGTCGATGGCCCGGATGACCGTGGCGCCGTACTTCCTCGCGTTCTGGAACTCGTCGTGATGGTTCCGGGGCCCTCTGATGCCGATGTGGGCGATCTTCGTCGGGTCCATGTTCGGGTCATTATAGAGGCGGAAGAAGGGGGAACATCTGGACAGCTCATCCTCGCCGAAGATCCCGTAATTATCCAGGTGGGCGTCGAACTGCAGAACGCCAACCTTTCCCGGATGTCTCCTGGCGTACTCGCTGATGATCGGATAGGCGATGCCATGGTCGCCGCCCAGGGTCAGGGTACCGGCGCCGTGGTCCAGAATGGTGCCTACGCTCTTCCGGATGGAAGCGAAGGTGAAGTCATAATTGCCGTTCTGGACCGCGCAATCACCGTAGTCCGCCACCTTCAGGTGGTCGAAGCAGTCCAGGTCGAAGTCAGGCAGGTAGCCAGTGTAGCGGATGGACACCGACCGGATGGCCTTCGGTCCCTCCGTGGTGGAGGAATAGCCGCCGATGGTGCAGCCGCCCTCCCAGGGCACGCCCAGGACCGCCATGTCCAGGCCGTCCAGGTCCGCGTCCTCCTCGATGACCGGGAGGTTCAGGAAGGAAGGCACGCCGCTGTAAATGTTATTCGGCAGGAAATTCGGATCATAGATGGTCGGTTTGCTGACTCTCATATTAATAGACCTCTTTTCGTTGAAGCAGATGGTGGATAGAAGAATACTCAGCCGGCGTCCGTCCCAGGCCCCGGCCGGCTCATCCGGCCGGGGGACCGGGGCGCGGGGCGGCCCTGTAACAGGCCGCCCCGCGCCGGCAGAACGGCGGCCGAGGCCCAGGCTCCGCCCGGCCAGGCCGCCGCAGTACACTTACTTGAAAACGCCGATGAAGCTGGATACGCCCAGGATCAGGGAAACGGCGAAGATGCCCAGGCCCAGGATGATGGACACAGGACCATTCTTATACTTGCCCATGATCCTGGACCGGCTGGTCAGATAGACCACCACGCCGACGACCACAGGAAGGACGATGCCATTCACGGCCTGAGCGGTCATGATCAGGCCCAGAGGGTTGGTGCCCAGGGCGGCGATCACGATGCCGGTGAGCAGAACCGCGGCGTTCACAGCGGTATAACGCTTATCAGACCGGTTGGTCTCCCAGCCGAACAGGCCGGCCAGGACGTAGGAGACGCCCATGGGGGTGCAGACGGCGCTGGAAATGCCGGCGGCGATCAGGCCGATGGCCATGAAGGGCTGGGCGAAGTGGCCCAGGGTGGGCTCCAGCTGAACCGCCATGTCCATGGCGTTGTTGACCTCCATCCCCTTCATGACGGTGGCGGAGGTGACCATGATGGAACCGGTGACGATGCCGCCGATGATCATGGGAACATTGGTTCCGAACCGGCAGAGGGGGAGCTCCTCCGGGGTATGCCAGGTTCGCTTGGCGCTGGCCGCGTGGAGGAACATGTTATAGGGGACGACGGTGGTGCCGATCAGGGCCAGGCAGGTCATCAGAGACCCCTTCGGGACGGTGGGAACGATGCCTCTGAAGAAGGCGCCCATGTCCGGCTTCACGATGAACATGGTGATGACGAAGACGACGGCCATGATGACGACGCAGACGCCCAGGAGCTTCTCCAGGTTCTTCACGACGTCTCCCGCGAAGAAGTAGATGATAAGAATGCAGCAGCCCCAGATCGGCGCGATGATCTTCGTCGAAACCCCGGTCAGGGCGCTGATGCCCAGGGACGTGCCGGTCAGGTCGCCGGCCATATAGGCGAAGCCGCCGATGGTGATGGCGATGGCCACCAGGCCGCAGAGCAGGAACTTCAGGGTCGGCCGGTCCTGAAAGTCATCGACCAGGTTCTGGGCCAGGTCCTTCTGGGTGATGATGCCCAGCCGGGCGGACATGCCCTGGGTGACGATTACGGCGATGACCGAGAAGATCACGCACCAGAGCAGGGTGAATCCATACTGGGCGCCGGCTCTCGTGGAGCTGGTGACAGTGCCCGGGCCGATGAAAGATCCGACGATCAGCATGCCCGGACCCAGGGCGCCCATTTTTTCCTTCAGCGTGTACTTTTTCTCCATAGCTTTCCTCATTAGATAATACAGAATCAACGAATCATAATCAGCTGCGAACGCTATTGAATAATTATACAGTATGCAACGAATGTATTCAATCGAAAACGCACGATAGAACCGCTGCATAAACATATTATATATCATTCTGGTAGGTTAGTTGTCAATACCCGCCTTCAAGAACGATCCGCGGCATACGTTAACATCCGCGCCCCGCCGCCTAGCTGCCGCCGCAGGACGCCTGACAGGCCGCCTTTGTCAGTCCTGTTCCTCGTAGTAGAACCAGCCATTGACCTGGTCGGTCTTAATGACGTTCACGAAGGCGTCCGGGTCAATCTGGCGAACCGCCCGAACCACCTGGTCCTTATGGGCGGTAGAGATGACGGAGTAAACCACCTCCCGCTCGGTCTTCTCATAGGCGCCGATCCCCTTCATGATGGTGGCGCCATGGCGGGAGATCTCATAGATCTTCTCGCAGATCTCCTCCGCCCTGCTGGTGATGATCAGGATGGTATTCTGCCGGTAGCGCTTATACATCACATGGATGACCTGGGTGGACATGAACTGGAAGATGATGGAGTACAGGGCCTTATCCCAGCCATAGAGCAGACCGGCCACCGCCAGCAGGACCGCGTTCAGCCCCAGGATGTAATTAAAGGAATCCACGCCCTTCTTCTCGGACAGATAGATCGCGATGAAATCCGTCCCGCCGCTGGTGGCGTTCTCCGTCAGACACACCGCGATCACGAAGCCGTTGATCAGGCCGCCGAAGATGGCGACCAGCAGGGGGTCGTAGGTAATCGTATAGTAGGGCAGAAGGTCGGTCATCACGTTCGTGACCAGAATCATCAGGAAGGAATACAGCGTGAACCTCCGGCCGATATAGCGGAAGCCGATATAGACCGGGACCGCGTTCACGCAGAGATTGATCAGGGTGTAGGGAACGCTCATATCCAGGTAGGTCTTGAAGACCCGCTGGATCAGGACCGTCAGGCCCGTTGCCCCGCCCGGGTAGAGACCGCCCGCGTGGACAAAGGTATTAATGTTCACGGCCATCAGCACGGACGCCAGACAAATGATGACGATCCGTTTCCCATTCTTCCGTAATTCCCGTTTCCGTTCCGGTTCCATGCCGCCCTCTCCGCTTGTGCATCTGCATTTCGCGCAAAAATACAGGTTGTATTATACCATGTGTCTTCCCATGAAAAAAGCCGGCAGTCAGAGCCGCCGGCTGAATTTTGCATTTGCACACATGTAATAAAGAAGCG
>CACZTH010000106.1 GCA_902784035.1 uncultured Eubacteriales bacterium | reverse complement strand
CTGGCTCAGGAATGCCAGGATGAAGCCTATAAACAGGGGATGGACATGATCTTCAAACAGCTCACCGATGTCCTGAAGAAGGAGGGCCTCGAAGAGATCGAGGCGGTGGGCCAGGATTTCGATCCGAATCTGCACCACGCGGTGCTGACCGATGACAACGATGAGTTCGAGAGCGGGCAGGTCACCACGGTGCTTCAGAAAGGATATAAACTGAACGAGAAAGTAATCCGGCCGGCTATGGTCCGGGTGAATCAATAACTCTCGGGAAGAGGCATTGGGAAAGACCCAGAGAAAGAGTGAAGGAGGAATCAACTATGGCGAAGGTAATCGGTATCGATCTTGGTACGACCAACAGCTGTGTCGCCGTTCTGGAAGGCGGCGAACCTACAGTTATCACGAACGCGGAAGGCAACCGGACCACCCCGTCGGTGGTCGGCTTCACGAAGAGCGGCGAACGCCTGGTGGGCGAGACCGCCAAGCGGCAGGCGGTAACGAATCCGGACCGCACCATCGCTTCCATCAAGCGGCATATGGGCGAGGATTACACTGTTACCATCGATGATAAAAAATACACTCCGCAGGACATCTCCGCGATGATCCTGACGAAGCTGAAGAATGACGCGGAAGCCTATCTGGGCGAGAAGGTCACAGAGGCGGTCATCACTGTTCCCGCTTACTTCTCGGACGCTCAGAAGCAGGCGACGAAGGACGCCGGCCGGATCGCAGGACTCGACGTCAAGCGGATCATTAATGAGCCGACGGCCGCGTCCCTGGCCTACGGCCTCGATAAGGAGGAGGGCACCCATAAGATCCTGGTCTACGACCTGGGCGGCGGCACCTTCGATGTGTCCATCCTGGAGCTGGGCGACGGGGTCTTCGAGGTTCTGGCCACGAACGGCGACACCCACCTGGGCGGCGATGACTTCGACCAGGCCATCATGAACTACCTGGCTGACAGCTTCGCCCAGGAGCACGGCGTAGACCTCAGAACGGATAAGATGGCCCTCCAGCGTCTGAAGGAAGCGGCAGAGAAGGCGAAGAAGGAGCTGTCCAGCGCCCAGACCACCAACATCAACCTGCCCTTCATTACCGTGACGGCGGACGGCCCCCTGCATCTGGACATGGAGCTGACCCGGGCCAAGTTCGACCAGCTGACCAAGCACCTGGTCGACCGGACCATCGAGCCCATGAATAAGGCCATGCGGGATGCCGGCGTCAGCATCTCCGACATTTCGAAGGTCATCCTGGTCGGCGGATCCACCCGGATCCCGGCGGTCCAGGAGGCCGTGAAGCGGGTCACCGGGAAGGAACCCTTTAAGGGCGTCAACCCCGATGAGTGCGTGGCTGTCGGCGCGGCCATCCAGGCCGGCGTCCTGACCGGCGAGGTCAACGATGTCCTGCTCCTGGATGTCACGCCCCTGTCCCTGTCCATCGAGACCCTGGGCGGCGTGGCTACCAAGCTGATCGAGCGGAATACCACCATCCCGACCAGAAAGAGCCAGATCTTCTCCACCGCCGCGGACAACCAGTCCGCCGTGGACATCCACGTCATGCAGGGCGAGCGGGAAATGGCCGCGGATAACATCACGCTGGGCCGTTTCCAGCTGAACGGCATCGCCCCGGCTCCCCGCGGGGTACCTCAGATCGAGGTGACCTTCGACATCGACGCCAACGGCATCGTGAAGGTCAGCGCGAAGGATCTGGGAACCGGCAAGGAGCAGAACATCACCATCACCTCCTCCACGAACCTGTCGGAGGATGAGATCAACCAGAAGGTGAAGGAGGCTCAGCAGTACGCCGCTCAGGATAAGGAGAAGAGAGAATCCATCGAAGAGCGGAATAAGGCGGAGAACCTGGTCTACCAGACGGAGAACACCCTGAAGGACATCGAGGGCAAGATCTCCGAGCAGGAGAAGAATGACCTGGTGAACGCGAAGGAGGAGCTGAAGAAGGCCCTGGAGCAGAACAACACCGCGGACATCCAGCAGAAAGAGGAAGCGCTGACGAAGAAGTTCAGCGAGGTCTCCACCAAGCTCTACCAGCAGGCGGCGGCCCAGCAGCAGGCGGCAGGCGGTCCGCAGGGCCAGGCCGGCCCCGGACCTGATATGGGCGGAGCCGCTCCCGGCCAGAACGCTGGCCAGACCGGCGGGAAGGATGACAACGTCGTTGACGCGGACTACACCGTGGTGGATGACGATAAATAAACACCATTCCGTGACACAGCATCGGGACGGCCTTTCCGGACTGTCCCGATGTTTTCGGGTTATCCGGGATGAGAGGTGAGACGTATGGCAGAAGAGAAAAGAGATTATTATGAGGTGCTGGGGCTCCAGAAGGGCGCCAGCGAGGAGGAAATTAAGAAAGCCTTCCGCAAGCTGGCCTTGAAATATCACCCGGACAGGAACCCGGGCGATAAGACCGCGGAAGAGAAGTTTAAGGAAGTGAATGAAGCCTATACGGTCCTGTCAGACCCTGAGAAGAAGGAGAAATATGACCGGTTCGGCTTCGCCGGCGTGGACCCGAACGCGGGCTTCGGCGGAGCGGGCGGTTTCGGCGGCGCCGGAGCGGGCGGTTTTTCCGACATCTTCGATATGTTCGGCGACATGTTCGGGGGCGGCTTCGGGGGCGGCTTCGGCAGTCAGCAGCGGCAGAACATGCCCCGGAAGGGGAATGACCTGCAGAAGAGGCTGACCATCACCTTCGAGGAGGCGGCCTTCGGCGTGAAGAAGTCCATGACCCTGAATAAATATGTGACCTGCAAGACCTGCGGGGGCGAGGGGACCGCGAAGGGCACCTCGAAGCGGACCTGCCCGAAATGCGGCGGCACGGGCAGCGTGACCTCAGTCCGCCGGACCCCGCTGGGGGAGATGCGGAGCTCCACGGTCTGCCCGGACTGCCACGGGACCGGGTCCATCATCGATACCCCCTGTCCCGACTGCGGCGGCCGCGGCCAGGTTCGGAAGAATATCACCATCGAGATCAACATCCCGGCCGGTGTGGATAATGACAGCGTGATTAATGTCCACGGCCAGGGCGAGCCCGGTGAGAACGGCGGCCCGTCCGGAGATCTCTACGTGGTCCTCCGGGTCCAGCCCCATCCCCTGTTCAGCCGCAGCGGCGCGGACCTGGGGATCGAGATCCCCATCACCTTCGCCCAGGCGGCGCTCGGGGATGACATTACCGTGCCGACCCTGGATGGGAAGGTTTCCTACCACGTACCCGCCGGGACCCAGTCGGGAACGGTCTTCCGCCTCCGGGGGAAGGGAGTGACCAACCTTCAGACCCATAAGATGGGAGACATGTACGTGACGGTGAACCTGGAGGTGCCGACCAAGCTCTCCGCGAGTCAGAAGAGGAAGATCAAGGAGATGAGCGACGACATCGGGGAATCCTGCTATAAGAAGAAAAATGGTTTTGCCCAGAAGCTGAAGGACCTGTTTTCCTGAGGAAGTCAGGTTCCCGCGCCCCTGGGGAGACGGCTTCATGTGCTGACTAATGTATTGACTAACTTTACAGGTTCCCGCGCCCCTGGGGAGACGGCCGGAAGGCCGGGCTCCCCGGGGGCGTTTTTCGTTTTGTTTTTTGTTGACAAAGGCAGCCCGAGGGACGCTCCTTTTACAGGGATTTCTCTTGACAAGCGTTCACCCGCTCTTTACAATTTAGTTTAGAAATACTAAACCGTGAGTTTATTATATGAAACCACCTCGGAAGGAGATACGGATGGAGATCGGTGAAAAGATCAGAGACCTCCGGGTGGAGAACGGCCTGACCCAGGAGGAGCTCGCGGACAGGGCGGAACTGTCGAAGGGATTCATCTCGCAGGTGGAGCGGAACCTCACGTCCCCTTCCATCTCGACGCTGGAGGACATTCTGCTTTGTCTCGGGACTACGGTGTCGGCCTTCTTTTCTGAGAGGGAAGAGAAACGGATCGTGTTCGGGGAAGACGATTACTTCGAGAAGCGGGACAGTGAGCTGGGGAACCGGACCCGGTGGATCGTTCCGAACGCTCAGAAGAACCAGATGGAGCCGATCCTGATGACCCTGGATCCCGGCGGGTCCACCTACCGGGACCAGCCCCATGAAGGGGAGGAGCTGGGCTATGTGCTTCGGGGGCGTATCCGGCTCCACCTGGGGAAGAAAACGTACGCCGTCGGAGAGGGGGAGACCTTCTACTTCCAGGCGGAGAAACAGCATTTTATCACCAGTGAAGCGGGGGCGGTCCTCCTGTGGGTCTCCACGCCGCCCAGCTTCTAGCAGAAAGGACAGGAGCCATGAAAGACGCTTTGGTAGAGCTCCAGCACATCACGAAGGCCTTCGGGGAGAATGTGGTGCTGGATGATCTGAGCCTGGCCATCGAGGAGAATGAGTTCGTCACCCTGCTGGGCCCCTCCGGCTGCGGCAAGTCCACCACCATCCGGATCGTCGGCGGTTTCGAGAAGCCGGACCAGGGCCGGGTCCTGTTCGAGGGGAAGGACATTACCGATGTTCCGCCCAACCGCAGAAACCTGAACACGGTCTTTCAGAAATACGCCCTCTTCCCCCATCTCACCGTGGGCCAGAACGTGGCCTATGGCCTCGTGATCAGCGGGAAGACGGACCAGTATATCCGGGATAAGGTCCGCTACGGTCTGAAGCTGGTCAATCTCGCCGGCTTCGAGGACCGGCGGATCGAGTCCCTGTCCGGCGGCCAGCAGCAGCGGGTGGCCATGGCCAGGGCCATCGTGAACGAGCCGAAGCTCCTGCTCCTGGACGAGCCTTTAGGCGCCCTGGATCTGAAGCTCCGGGAAGAGATGGAGTATGAGCTCCGGAACCTGAAGGAGGAGCTGGGCATCACCTTCCTCTATGTGACCCACGACCAGGAGGAAGCCCTGACCATGAGCGATAAGGTGGTGGTCCTGAACGGGGGCTACATTCAGCAGATGGGGACGCCGGAGGAGATCTACAACGAGCCGGAGAACGCCTTCGTGGCCTCTTTCATCGGGGACAGCAACATCGTGCCCGGGAAGATGGTCCGGGACCGGCTGGTGGAGATCTACGGGGTGCCCTTCCCCTGCGTGGATGAGGGCTTCGGCGAGAACCGGCCGGTGGACGTGGTGATCCGGCCGGAGGACCTCATCCTCCGGGAGCCGGGCGCCGGCAAGCTGGATGGGACTGTGATCAGCAACATCTTCATCGGAGTCCATTATGAAATGCAGGTGGCGGCAGGCGGCTTCGAGTGGCTGGTCCAGAATACGGTCAGCCACCCGGTGGGAGAGCATGTCAGCCTGGACGTGATCCCGGAAAACATCCAGATCATGAAGCGGCCGGCGTCCGAGGACGAGGAAGCGCTCGCCCTGGATGTTTAGGAAGGAGGAAGCATGAAAAGACAAGCCTTCGCGCTGCCCTTCATCCTCTGCCTCATCGCCAGCACGGTGATCCCCATGATGATGGTGGCCTACTATGGTTTCACTGACCGGTCGGGCTCCTTCACGATGGCGAATATCCTGTCTGTTTTCCAGCCTGTCCACCTGAAGGCGCTGGGTCTGGCCCTGGGGCTTTCCCTTATCAGCACCGTTGTCTGCCTGCTTCTGGCCTTTCCTTTGGCCCTGATCCTTCGGGACAGCCACCTGGGAAGGCGGGGCTTCATCGTCTTCATCTTCATTCTGCCCATGTGGATGAACTTCATGCTCCGGACCATGGCCTGGCAGGTCATCCTGGAACGGGACGGGATCGTGGATTCCCTGCTGAATTTCATCCACCTTCCCCATGCCCAGATCATCAACACGCCGGCGGCCATCGTCCTGGGCATGGTCTATGATTTCCTGCCCTTCATGGTCCTGCCTATCTATAACTCCCTGATGAAGATCGACGACAGTCTGATCGAAGCGGCGCGGGATCTGGGTGCCTCCAGCCGGAAGGTGATCAGTTCGGTTCTTCTGCCCCTCAGTGTCCCTGGCATCGCCAGCGGGATCACCATGGTCTTCATCCCTTCTCTCACCACCTTCGTCATTTCCAACATCTTAGGCGGCGGGAAGATCTACCTGATCGGCAACATCATCGAGCAGGAATTCACGACATCGGCGAACTGGAACCTGGGATCCGGTATCTCTCTGGTCATGATGCTCTTCATTCTGGGCAGCATGGCGGTCCTGCAGAGGCTGGATAAGAGCGGGGAGGCGGAGCTGCTGTGAAAAAGGCCCTGAAGAATATCTATCTCATCATCATCCTGCTTTTTCTCTATATGCCCATCCTGACCCTGGTGGTCCTGTCCTTCAACCAGAGTAAGTCCATGTTCAAGTGGACGGGACTGTCTCTTCGCTGGTACAGGGAGCTCTTCTCAAACGGGGAGATCCTCCGGGCGGTCTGGAATACCTTCTCCATCGCCTTCTGCGCGGCGGTGGCGGCTACTTTGATCGGGACCCTGGGCGCCATCGGACTTCAGGCCATGAAGAAGCGGCCCCGGAACCTGATCCTCAGCGTCAACCAGATCCCCCTCCTGAACGCGGACATCGTGATCGGCATCTCCCTCATGCTGACCTTCATCGCGGCAGGGCTCTATCTGAGCTGGGGAACGGTTCTCCTGGCCCATATTTTCTTCTGCCTGCCCTACGTGCTTCTGTCGGTCATGCCCAGGCTGCGGCAGTCGACGGCGTCTACCTATGAAGCGGCCCTGGATCTGGGCGCCAGCTCTTTCCAGGCTTTTCTGACCGTGGTCCTGCCGGAGATCTGGCCGGGGATCATCTCTGGCTTCCTGCTCTCCTTCACCATGAGCGTGGATGATTTCGTCGTGACCCACTTCACCCGGGGCGCCGGGATCAATACCATCTCCACCCTGATCTACAGCCAGGTCCGGGTCGGCATCCGGCCGGTCCTCTTCGCCCTGTCCACCCTGATCTTCCTGGTGGTTCTCCTGGCGCTTCTGGTCTCTAACCGGATGCAGAGAAAGGAGGAGACGGCATGAGCGGAAATATGGGAAAAGGCCTTCGGGGCCTGGTGCCCAGGAGGATCCTGCTGACCATCTTCATTTTCGGGGCCCTCTTCCTGGTCCTCCTGTTCCTGGGTCTCTTCCTGGATAATGGCCGGGGGAGCGAGAAGGAGGTCCGGGTCTACAGTTACGGTGATTATGTGGATCCGGCGGTGGTGGAGGACTTCGAGAAAGAGACCGGGATTAAGGTCATTCTCGATACCTTCGACACGAATGAGGAAATGTATCCGGTGATTAAGAACCACGCCGGCGTCTACGATGTGATCTGCCCCAGCGACTATATGGTGGAGCGGCTCAGGAAGGAGGGGCTTCTCCAGAAGATCGACTATTCGAAGATCCCGAACGTGAAATACATCGGAGAACGCTACCTGAAGATCGCGGACGGATCCTATGATCCAGGCAACCAGTATTCCGTGCCCTATCAGTTCGGCGTCGCCGGGATCATGTATAACACGAAGAAGATCCCGAAGGGGTCCATCACGTCCTGGAGCGATCTCTGGAATCCGAAATACCGGGGGAAGATGCTGATGCAGGATTCTCTTCGGGACACGCTGATGGTGGGACTGAAGCTCCACGGCCACTCCCTGAATTCCGCGCGGGAGGCGGACCTGAAGGAGGCGGTGGACAGCCTGATTGATCAGAAGAAGCTGGTCTATAAGTTCGCCAATGACTCCGCCCGGGACCTCCTGATCGGCGGGTCCGCTGACCTGGGGGTGGTCTGGAACGGGGAAGTCCTGTACTCCCGGGATCTGAACCCTGACCTGGATTTCGTGATCCCGAAGGAGGGGACAGAGCTTTTCGTGGACAACTGGTGCATCCCGGAGAACGCCTTCCATAAGGAGAACGCCGAGAAGTGGATCAATTACCTGTGCCGTCCGGAGGTGGCGAAAAAGAATTTCGATTACCTGACCTACACGACCCCGAACGAGGCGGCGCGGAAGATGCTGCCCGCTGAGGTCCGGAACGACCCGGCCATCTTCGTGCCCTCTTCGGCGCTCGAGAAGAGCGAGGTCCTTCGGGAACTGGGATCCGAGGCCAACGACCTCTACAGCCGATACTGGAAGATGTATAAATCTTCTAATAAATAGCCCTGTGCATCATCTTCTTCCGATGGTATAGTAAATAAGGAAAAGCGGCCGGACCAGGCCGCGGAGCGGGGACAGCAGGTCCCAGATAGGAGAAGATATGCGATACGAAATTCAAGGAGGAAACCTCCCCGTCGTGATCTGCACCACAGAGGCGGGAGAAACCCTGATCACTGAATCCGGCGCCATGGCCTGGATGAGCCCGAATATGAAGATGGAGACCAGCTCCAACGGCGGCATCGGCAAGGTCTTCGGCCGCGCCCTGTCCGGCGAGTCCCTGTTTCAGAACCGCTACACCGCCCAGGGCGGCCCTGGCCTGATCGCCTTCGCCTCCAGCTTCCCGGGGGAGATCCGGGCCATCCCCATCGGAAACGGCCGGGAGATCGTGGCCCAGAAATCCGCCTTCCTGGCCTCTGAGGCGGGCGTGACCCTGTCCATGTTTTTCCGGAAGAAGCTGGGTGCCGGCTTCTTCGGCGGAGAAGGCTTCATCATGCAGAAGCTGTCGGGAAACGGCATGGCCTTCGTGGAGATCGACGGATCCGCCGTGGAATATACCCTGGCTCCGGGACAGCAGATCATCGTGGACACGGGCTATGTGGCTTACATGGACGCCACCTGCAGCATGGACATCGTCACCGTGCCCGGCGTGAAGAATGTCCTCTTCGGCGGCGAGGGCCTGTTCAATACCGTCATCACCGGACCGGGCGCTGTGGTCCTGCAGACTATGCCCATCAGCAACGTGGCGGCGGCCATCGCCCCCCACGTCGCGTCGAACTAGGGCCGTCCGCCTGGCGCGGGTCAGAAGACGGATGGCCATAGGCCGCCCGGCCAGCGTTCCGCGCCCACTCAACCGGCAATCCATCGGGGACTGCCGCGGACCTTCGGGGTCCGCGGCGGTCCTCGGTCTTTTTATCAGAAAAATTTATCGAAAACGATTGACTTATAATGAATACATGCTAATATGTTCATATGAAGAAGGATTGATATTAAATCCTTCCAGATGAGAAATGGAGAGCCCATGGAAGACATGAGGGAAAAAATCTATGATCTCGAGCGGATCGGCGATATGGTCCGGGACATCGACGAGGAGGAGCTGATCGATTTAGCGGAGCTGTTTAAGGTCTTCGCTGATTCCACCAGGATCCGGATCCTTTACGACCTGTTTCACGGCGGGAAGAGCGTATCCGAGATCTGCGGGGACATCTCCATGAACCAGTCCGCCGTCTCTCACCAGCTGAAGATCCTGAAGAACGCCAAGCTGGTCAGGGCCGAGCGGGACGGGAAGTCCATGATCTACTCCCTGGCGGATGAGCATGTGAAGACCATCATCGCCATGGGGAAGGAGCATATCGAGGAGTGACGGGCACGGCCGGCCCGGCTGGGAACGGGCGGCGGGCTGCCTTTGTCAGAAGCCGGAAGGAGGCAATACCATGAAGAAGCGTTTCAAGTGCGAAGTGGACTGCGCGAACTGCGCCGCGAAGATGGAAGACGCGATTAAGAAGATCGACGGGGTGAATGACGCCACGGTGAGCTTCATGACCCAGAAGATGACGGTGGACGCGGACGATGACCGGTTCGATGAGATCATGCAGAAGGCGGTGAAGGCCTGTAAGAGGGTGGAGCCGGACTGTGAGGTTTACCTGAAATAGGGAGCGGCCGCGGGGGGCCGGAGACAGGAAGATGGCCCAGGCCGGGAACGGTCTGGGTTTTTCGGAAGGAGTATTCTCATGACGAAGAAATGGAAGCGGGAGAGAAGGAATACCATCATCGCCCTGGCGCTCTTCGCGGTCCTGATGGTTCTGGAGCGCGCGGGCGCCGGGCTGGGGATCCCCCGGTCCGTTCTTGCGAACCACTGGATCATCATGATCTTCTACCTGGTGCCTTATCTGATCGTGGGGGCGCCGGTCCTGAAGAAGGCGGTCCTGGGCATCGTCCACCTGCAGATGTTCGACGAGTCGTTTCTGATGACGCTGGCCACCATCGGGGCCTTCGCCACCGGGGAGAACGCGGAGGCCTGCGCCGTCATGCTGTTCTATCAGGTGGGGGAGCTGTTCCAGCAGTACGCGGTGGGCAGGTCCCGCCGGTCCATCACAGACCTCATGGAGATCGCGCCGGAATTCGCCCATATCCAGCGGGAAGACGGCAGCCTGGAGACCGTAGACCCGGATGAGGTTCGGATCGGGGATGTTCTGGTGGTCAAGCCCGGGGAGAAGGTCCCTGTGGACGGGGTCATCCTGGAGGGCGACAGCCTGATCGACACGGCGGCCCTGACCGGTGAGTCGGTGCCCCGGCGCGGGAAGGCGGGGGACTCAATCATCTCCGGCTGCATCAACGGGGAAGGCGCCTTGAAGATCCGGGCTGAGAAGGAATATGATGATTCCACGGTGGCCAGGATTCTGGAAATGGTGGAAGAGGCCGCGGACAAAAAATCCCGTACTGAGACTTTCATCACCCGCTTCGCTCACTGGTATACCCCCATCGTGGTCGTCGGTGCCCTGGCCCTGGCGCTGATTCCTTCGATCATCACGAAGGACCCCGCGACCTGGATCTATCGGGCCTGCACCTTCCTGGTCATCTCCTGCCCCTGCGCCCTGGTCATCTCTGTTCCCCTGTCTTTCTTCGGCGGGATCGGCGCGGCTTCCCGGATCGGGGTCCTGGTGAAGGGATCCAATTTTCTGGAACTCATGGCGCACCTGGATACTGTCGTCTCGGATAAGACCGGCACCCTGACAAAGGGCGAGTTTAAGGTCCAGTCCACCGAGCCCGCGCCTGGGGTCACGCCCCAGCGGCTCCTGGAGACGGCGGCCCGGGCGGAGGGCCTGTCCACTCATCCCATCGCGGCGTCCATCCGCCAGGCGGCGGGGGTCAGCGTGGGCCAGAATCCGGAAGAGACAGAGAACATCAGCGGGAAAGGTCTGCTGGCGAAGGTGGGCGGCCACGCCGTTCTGGTGGGCAACGCCGGCCTCATGAAGGACTACGGCATCGACTTCGTGGAAACAAAGGATCCCGCGTCCACCTGTGTGTACGCGGCTGAGGACGGTCATTTCCTGGGCGCGATCCTGATCGCGGACGCGGTGAAACCGGAAGCGGCTGCCGCGGTGGCGGCCATGAAGCGGGAGGGCGTCCGGAAGGTGGTCATGCTGACCGGGGACCGGAAGCCAGTGGCTGATGCTGTGGCGGAGAAGCTGGGCGTGGACGAGGTCTGGTCCGAGCTCCTCCCCGGAGATAAGGTAACGAAGGTGGAGAAGATCCTTCAGGCCAGCCGGCCGGCTGGTGGCTCCGCGAAGGTGGCCTTCATCGGGGACGGCATTAATGACGCGCCTGTCCTGACCCGGGCGGACGTGGGCATCGCCATGGGTTCCATGGGTTCTGACGCCGCCATCGAGGCGGCGGACATCGTCATCATGGATGATGATCTCCGGCGGATTCCGGCAGTGGTCCGGATCGCCCGGAAAACAGTGGGGATCTCCTGGCAGAACATCATCTTCGCGCTGGCTGTGAAGGTCCTGATCCTGATCTTAGGCGCCCTGGGAATCGCCAATATGTGGGCCGCGGTCTTCGCGGACGTGGGGGTGGCCATTCTCTGCATCCTGAATGCCATGCGGATCCTGGCGATCAAAGACCCGGTCGGAGAGATCGGCGTCCCGGCGGCGCGGCGGGCGGCATAGGCGCGTCCTGTCGCGCGGGGCGCTCCGCCCGCGCTGCGCCCCTTGCAGAAGGGGTCCCATCGATTCGACCGCTTCGCGCTCTCATCGTGGCGACCCCATTCGCGTTCTCATCGTGGCGACCCCATTCAAAACGGCCCCCACGGTCAGGATCGGAGGATTCTGACTGCGGGGGCCGTGAGAGGGTCCGTCGAAGTTAGTTGGCAAGGTGGTCAGGATCAGTTTAGCAGAGTTTTTCATCTACCTTCGCCGCCCTCTTCAGGTCATCTTGGAGGGATTCCATATCCATAGTATGCGGTGAAAGCCGTGTTTTTACAAGTATTTTGTCACAATTCAGGAAAAAGTCTGATGATTTTTTCATCTTTCGCCGATGAGAGATAAGGCCATTGGTTCAGCAGCAAAGGCAGAAGGGAAGGGTGGAACAGAGGAGCATGTCCGAAGGGTTCATCTCGTTTCCGTAGCCGTAACCGGCGGAATTGGTCCGGTACATGCTGCCGATGCTGTTCAGCTGCGCGTAGGCGGCGCGGTATTCCTGGTTGTTAGGATCCATTTCCATGGCCTTCTGGACATGGGAGATGCCCTCGCTGATCTTCCCCTGCCGGTAGGCCAGGATACCGGTCAGAAAGTTCCATTCCGCGTCCTGAATGGTGCATTTATCCAACAGTGACTGGGCCTGGCCCAGGTCGTTGCGGTTGATGGCGGAACGGATCTGGTTATAAAGCGGGGAGGCGGTGGAACCGCTGGTGTATCCGCTGTAGCCGGAACCGGTGCCGTAGCCATAGGAAGCGGACGGATCGGCCTGGGAGGGGTTCTTTGTCAGGATTTCATAGGCTTCATTAATCTCCTGCAGCTTCTCCTGGGCCAGATCGGCCAGGGGGTTCCCCTGATATTTATCCGGGTGGTATTTCTTCACCAGGGCGCGGTAGGCGCTCCGGATCTCTTCTTGGGTCGCGTTCCGGGGCACGCTCAGCACCTCATAAGGATCTCTGTTCAGCATGTGAATTGTCCTTTTTTCCGTCTAAAGTTCCATCTGTTTTCCGCCGCAGCCCCAGCAGGATGATGTTCCTGAGGAGTTCTTCGTCCCGGTGGATGGTCATGAGGTCGAAGGCCAGGGCCATTTCGCCCAGGTGATGGTAAAGCAGGGCCTCTGCCTGGGGGCGGAGCCTCTGTCGGAGGGTCGTCACCCCATCGGGCGAAGCCCGCAGGACCCGGGTCAGGAAGGGATTGAAAGCGCCGGAACGGAGGTCGTCCTCCAGGTCGTCCCAGGCGTCCAGCAGATAGAGCCACTGGCCGAAGCTGCGGCCGAAGGCGGAAGCAGCGCGTTTCTGCCCAGCGTCAGGAATGTCTTCCCATCCGAAGGCCGCTTCCGTGACGCCGCCAAAGGCAGCCGCCGGCAGGTCGGTCCCCGGGTCTTCCTGTTTCTCCAGGGCCTGGAGGTCCGCCAGAGCGGAAGCGATCATTTTCGACGCTTCCGGGCGCAGGTCAGCCGCCTTCGACGCCGCCCGCCTGAGAAGGGGGGCCAGGGTCAGATCCCGGGCCCGATGTCCGTGGTCCCGGTCCTCCAGATCGTCCCGGAGGTTCTCCCAGCCTAAGATCATCATCATGTCTGCCGCGTATTCCTGGGCGGAGCAGCGGAGGATCGGCTTCTTCCTGATGTGGTGGGCCACGCAGTGCTCGGCGGTCAGCTGAGGTTCCTCCTCCAGGAGGGCGCCGAGAAGCAGGGCCAGAAATGTCATGTCGTAGCTCAGTCCCAGCCGGAAGACCTGACCGTATCGATCGCCTACGGTCTTACACAGTCCGCAGTAGGTTCCATTATAGACCTGGAACTCCCGAACCTTCAGTTCCGGGACATACGCCTTTACATACCCTAACATAGGTAAATCTTATCGCTTCATTATGGATGTTGCAAGGCGGGAATGTGTTGAAAAAGCGAATAGAGTTGACATTCAGACCCGGAAAAGATAGCATAAACATGCTGATTTTATTATAACGACTGGAAGTATCGGGCCCGGCGGCTGGGCCTGGTTGGCGCGCGCGCCGGAAGAGGAGAGAAAATGGCACTTTGGGGTGGAAGATTCGAGAAGGACATGGACGAGATCGTGAAGAAGTTCAACGCGTCCATCGGCTTCGACCAGCGGCTCTATAATGAGGACATCGATGGGAGCATCGCCCATGTGACGATGCTGGCCGCCCAGGGAATTGTGACGGCGGACGAGCGGGACCAGATCATCCAGGGCCTGGAGACCATCCGGGAGCGGATCCGGAAGGGGGAGGTCCAGTTCACGCCTGACGACGAAGACATCCACATGGCCGTGGAGAGCCGGCTGATCCAGGAGATCGGGGAGGTCGGGAAGAAGCTTCATACCGCCCGCAGCCGGAATGACCAGTGCCAGGTGGACGGCCGTCTCTATCTGAAGAAGCAGATTCAGGAGATTCTGTCCGAGCTCGCGGGCTTCGAAGAGGTGATCCTGAAGAAGGCGGCCCAGTACCGTGATCAGATCACGGTGGGCTTCACCCACATCCAGCACGCCCAGCCCATCACCCTGGGATTCGTCTTCATGGCCTATTTTCAGATGTTCCGCCGGGACATGGATCGTCTCCTGGACTGCCTGGAAAGGATGGACCTGTGTCCCTTAGGCGCCTGCGCGCTGGCGGGCACCACCCTGCCCATCGACCGGCAGAAGACCGCTGCCCTCCTGGGCTTCTCCGCCCCCACAGAGAATGCCATGGATTCGGTCAGCGACCGGGATTACGCCCTGGAATTCCTGAGTGACGCGGCCATCGGGATGATGCACCTGTCCCGGTGGGCCGAGGAGTTCGTCTGGTGGAATTCCACGGAGTTCTCCTATATCGCCATCGATGACAGTTACTGCACCGGCTCCAGCATCATGCCGCAGAAGAAGAATCCGGATATGGCGGAGCTGATCCGGGGCAAGTGCGGCAGGGTCTATGGAGACCTGATGCAGCTCCTGACTGTCATGAAGGGGACGCCTCTGGCCTATAATAAGGACTTCCAGGAGGATAAGGAAGGGCTTTTCGACGCGGTGGACACCTGGAAGGACGCGGTGACCATCTTCTCGAAGATGCTGGAGAAAACGGAATTTCGGATGGATCAGATCGGAAAGCAGCTGGGGAAGGGTTTCCTGAACGCGACCGACATCGCGGAGCATCTGGCCATGGAGGGGATCCCCTTCCGGGAGGCCCACAACATCGTGGGCCGGATGGTGAAGGTCTGTGAGCGGAAGGACTGCCAGCTGGAAGACCTGACCGATGAAGACCTCCGGGGCATCGATCCCCGGGTGGATCGGGCCGCCCTGGGCGACATCAGTCTGGCGGCCTGCGTGGATGCCCGGACCTCCTTCGGCGGGACCGCGCCGGCGGAGGTGGACCGGCAGATCGAGGCTGGCAGGCGCTGGCTGGCGGACCTGGAGGAGACAGTTCGGACTGGACAGGCGAAATGAAGGGAGCAGGCATGGACTACAGGATTGAGCACGATACGATGGGCGAGGTGAAGGTCCCCGCCGATAAATACTGGGGCGCCCAGACGGAGCGGAGCCGTCAGAATTTCAGGATCGGGAAAAGAAAGATGCCGGAAGAGATCATCGAGGCCTTCGCCTGCATGAAGAAGGCGGCGGCCACGGTGAATGAGAGGCTGGGAAAGCTGGACAGCCGCCGGGCAGACCTGATCCGGCAGAGCTGCGACGCGGTGCTGGACGGCCGCCTGGACGGGAATTTCCCGCTGGTGGTCTACCAGACCGGGAGCGGGACCCAGAGCAACATGAACATGAATGAGGTCATCGCGAATTTCGGGAACGAGCTGGCGGGGGAGAAGCTGCTCCATCCGAATGACCATGTGAACATGTCGCAGAGCTCCAACGATACCTTTCCGACGGCCATGCACCTGTCGGCCTACACGGCGGTGTGCCGGCGGGTCCTGCCCGCGCTGACCGGGCTCCGGGACGCCCTCCGGGTCCTGGAAGAGAAATACGCGGACATCATTAAGACCGGCAGGACCCACCTCCAGGACGCGACGCCCCTGACGATGGGTCAGGAGATCAGCGGCTGGCGGTCCATGCTGGACCATGACGAGGCCCAGATCCGGCAGGCGGCGGAGAGTCTCCGGGAGCTTGCCCTGGGCGGAACAGCGGTGGGGACCGGTCTCAACGCGCCGAAGGGCTTTGCCGAAGGCGTGGCCGAGGAACTCAGCCGTCTGACAGGCTTCCATTTCGTCACGGCCCCGAATAAGTTTCAGGCCCTGACCTCGAAGGACGGACTGGTCTATGTCCACGGGGCGCTGAAGGCTCTGGCCTGCGACCTGATGAAGATCGCGAACGACGTCCGCTGGCTGGCCAGCGGACCCCGGTCCGGCATCGGGGAGATCACCATTCCGGCCAATGAGCCGGGCAGCTCCATCATGCCCGGGAAGGTCAACCCCACCCAGTGCGAGGCGGTGACCATGGTGGCGGTCCAGGTCATGGGGAATGACGTGACCATCGGGGTGGCGGCTTCTCAGGGAAATTTCCAGCTGAATGTATTCATGCCGGTCCTGATCGATGACTTTCTGGAATCGGCTGGCCTGCTGGCGGACTGTATGGACTCCTTCCGGAAGAACTGCGTGACGGACATCCAGCCTAATCGGGGAAAGATCCGGGAGAACATGACCCGGTCTCTGATGCTGGTGACGGCCCTCAGCCCTCACATCGGCTACGAGAACAGCGCGAAAGTCGCGAAAAAGGCCCACGCCGACGGGTCGACCCTGAAGGAAGCGGCGGTTGCCCTGGGCCTTCTGACACCGGAGGAATTCGACGCCTGGGTGGTGCCGGAGAAGATGGTGCGTCCGGAGTAGGATGAGGGTCGTAAAAGGGAAAGAAGCTTTTCACGATTCCCCTCGGTACTTATATTCTTTCGCGGGGAATAGAATCTGGAAAAAAAGCTGGCAGGCCAGGCGCCTGCCAGCTTCTGTGTTATTATCGGGGGAGAAAAGCGCGTCCGGCGGGCGGCGCTTTCCGGGGCGGCCGCCGGGGAACGCCTGGCCGTCAGATCCGGGCGACGCCGGACTTCCGGGCTGCTTCCGCCACGGCTTTCGCCACGGCGGGACCCACTTTCGGATCGAAGGCCTTCGGGATGATGTTGACCTCGGACAGTTCCTCTTCGGGGATGAGGCCCGCCAGGGCGTGGGCGGCGGCTACTTTCATCTCCTCATTGATGTCGCTGGCCCGGACGTCGAAGGCGCCCCGGAAGACGCCCGGGAAGGCCAGGACATTATTAATCTGGTTGGGGAAGTCTGACCTGCCGGTGGAGATGATCCGGGCGCCGGCGGCCTTCGCCTCGTCCGGGAAGATTTCCGGCGTCGGGTTGGCGCAGGCGAAGATGATCGGATCCTTCGCCATGGTCCGGACCATGTCCTGGGTCAGGAGTCCCGGGGCGGAAACGCCGATGAAGATGTCCGCTCCCTGGATGACGTCAGCCAGGCTGCCGGCCCGCTTCTCCAGGTTGGTCTTCTCCGCCAGTTCCGCCTTCACCGGATTCATGCCCTCCGGCCTGCCCTGGTAGATAGCGCTCCGCCGGTCGGTCATGGTGATGTTCCGGAAACCGGCGGACAGCAGGAGCTTCACGATGGCGACGGCCGCGGCGCCGGCGCCGGAGGTGACCACCTTCACATTTTCCTTCGTCTTGCCGACCACCTTCAGCGCGTTGGTAAGGCCTGCCAGGGTGATGATGGCGGTCCCGTGCTGGTCATCGTGGAAGACGGGGATGTCGCAGCGTTCCTTCAGTTTCCGCTCGATTTCGAAGCAGCGGGGGGCAGAGATATCCTCCAGATTGATGCCGCCGAAGGAGCCGGCGATCCGGGCCACGGTGTCCACGAATTCATCCACGTCCTGGGTGTCCACGCAGATCGGGAAGGCGTCCACGCCCCCAAATGACTTGAAGAGGACGCATTTACCCTCCATAACGGGCATGGCGGCGGCGGGGCCGATGTTGCCCAGACCCAGAACGGCGGAACCGTCGGTGATGACGGCGCAGAGGTTCCATTTCCGGGTCAGGGTATAGGCCAGGTCGGGATCCTTCTCGATAGCCAGGCAGGGAGAGGCAACGCCCGGTGTGTAGGCTAGAGAGAGATCATCCACGGTCTGGGCGGGCGCCCGGGACGTGACTTCGATCTTCCCCTTCCATTCTGCGTGCTTCCTCAGTGATTCTTCCGCGTAATTCATGGTATGTGGTCCTTTCCGGGCAGGTCTGCCCACTGTGGTCAGTTCTTCAGGCTCTGGATGGGCGCCGGGATCCGGCCGCCCCGATGGATCATCTTGGCCGGCGACTGGGGCCTGACCTTCATGACCGGGCCGGAGCCCAGGAGCCCGCCGAAGTCCAGCTCTTCGCCCTCTTTCAAGCCGATGGCCGGAATGACCCGGACGGCCGTGGTCTTGCTGTTGATCATGCCGATGGCCGCTTCATCCGCGATGATGGCGGAGATGACCTCAGCGGTGGTATCGCCGGGGATGACGATCATGTCCAGACCTACGGAGCAGACGGCGGTCATGGCTTCCAGCTTCTCGATGGAGAGGGTGCCCGCCCGGGCGGCGGAGATCATGCCCTCGTCCTCTGTGACTGGAATGAAGGCGCCGGACAGGCCGCCGACGCTGGAGGAGGCCATCAGGCCGCCCTTCTTCACCGCGTCGTTCAGCATGGCCAGGGCGCAGGTGGTGCCGTGGGCGCCTGTCTTCTCCAGGCCGATTTCTTCCAGGATGTGGGCCACGGAATCGCCGATGGCCGGGGTGGGGGCCAGGGACAGGTCAACGATGCCGAAGGGGACGCCCAGGAGATCGGCGGCCTCCCGGCCCACCAGCTGGCCGACCCGGGTGATCTTAAACGCGGTCTTCTTAATTTCTTCCGCCACCTGGTCCAGGGGGGCGTCGTCCGGCATGTCGGCCAGGACCGCCCGGACGACGCCGGGGCCGGAGACACCGGCGGACAGGCAGCAGTCCGCGTTGCCGATCCCGTGGAAGGCGCCGGCCATGAAGGGGTTGTCTTCCACGGCGTTGCAGAAGACCACCAGCTTGGCGTCGCCGATGCACTGGCGGTCCTGGGTCAGTTCGGCGGCCTTCCGGACCTTCTCGCCCATGAGCCGGACCGCGTCCATGTTGATGCCGGTCTTCGTGGAGCCGACGTTGACGGAGGAGCAGACGATCTCTGTTTCAGCCAGGGCTTCCGGGATGGCCTCGATCAGCTCCCGGTCGCCCGCGGAGAAGCCCCGGTGGACCAGGGCGGAGAAACCGCCGATGAAATTGACTCCTGTGGCGGCGGCGGCCCGGTCCAGGGCCTTCGCGTATTTCACCGGATCCCCGCCGGAGACCCCTGCCAGGATGGAGATCGGGGTGACAGAGATCCTTTTGTTCACGATGGGGATCCCGTATTTCTTCTCCAGCGTCTCGCCGGTCGCCACCAGGTGTTCGGCCCGGCGGGTGATCTTATCGTAGACCTTTCGGCAGGACTGGTCGACGTCGCTGTCAGCGCAGTCGATCAGGGAAATGCCCATGGTGATGGTCCGGATGTCCAGGTTCTCCTCCTGGATCATCTGGACCGTTTCGATGATATCTTGGATGTTCAGCATCGATCCTCCTAAATGGTGTGCATGGCGTTGAAGATGTTCTCATGCATGACCTTGACCTTCATGTCGGGGACGGCGGCGGCAACCTTCTCCTCCAGACTGTCCAGGGGGACGGTCATACCGGCGATGTCGATGATCATGGTCATGGTGAAGATCCCCTCCATGACCGCCTGGGACACGCTCAGCACATTCCCGTTGACTTCAGCCACCTGGGTGGCCGCGCCCGCCAGGATGCCGGGATGGTCCTGGCCGATGATGGTAATGACGGCTTTCTCGTTTTTTTTCATGCCAGAGCCTCCTTCTGGTTTGGCTTTCATACTCAGATTTCATTATTATAACACATACGAGGGCTGATTTTTCCTGTTCTTCCCATTTCGGGTGTGGTAGAATTGTTCATGATAACGAATGATGAGCCGGCGGAGGAGGGGCGGGAAGTGGTCCACATCGGGAATGATTGGGATGACATGCTGCGGGGCGAGTTCGACCAGCCCTACTACCAGGAGCTCCGGCAGTTTCTGATCCGGGAATACCGGCAGGGCCCGGTCTACCCGGACATGTACCATATCTTCAGCGCCCTTCAGGAGACCCCGTTCTCCCAGGTCCGGGCGGTGATCCTGGGTCAGGACCCTTATCACGAGCCGGGTCAGGCCCATGGCATGGCCTTCTCGGTCCTGCCTGGGGTGGCGCGGCCGCCGTCACTGGTCAACATCTTTAAGGAGCTGGAGGATGACCTGGGCATCACCCCGCCGGAGGATGGGAATGGGTGTCTGATCCCCTGGGCCAGGTCCGGGGTCCTGCTCCTGAATACGGTGCTGACGGTCCGGGCGCACCAGGCCAATTCCCACAGGGGGAAGGGCTGGGAGATCCTGACGGACCGGATTATCCGGCTCCTGAACGCCCGGTCCAAGCCCATGGTCTTCATCCTCTGGGGCGGGAACGCCCGGCGGAAGAGGGACCTGATCACCTCGCCCGCCCATCTGGTCCTGGAGGGTTCCCATCCCAGCCCTCTGTCCGCCTACCGGGGATTCTTCGGCGGCCGTTATTTCTCGAAGACGAACGATTTTCTCCTGGCTCACGGAGAGCCCCCTATTGACTGGGACCTGAAACAGAAAGGATAAGGTAGAACCATGAAGGATACGACGCTGAGAAGCATTTCAATCATCGTCTGGCTGATCCTGGCCTTCATTTCGATGCTGATCATTAAGATGCATACCAAGCTGGTGGATACGAAGAACCAGGTTTCGGACCGGTTCTCGGCCATGGACGTCCACCTGGAGAAGCGGCTGGAGTACCTGCCGGACCTGGAGGAGAAGGCGGCAGCCTTCGAGGGCCTGGAGGAAGCCGTGGCGAAGGTGAGGGCGGCCAGGGATGAGGTTGAAGCCTCCAGCACGGAGACCGAGCGGATCCGGGGCGAGGAGCGTCTGACCAGGACCCTGACGGAGCTCTTCCAGGCGGCGGACCAGTCGGACGCCGGCGCGGGTGATGAAGCCTTTCAGTCTCTCCGGCGGGAGTTCGAACGCCTGGATGAGGACATCCGGGAGACCGGCGCCGCCTATAACGAGGCGGTGGAGGCCTATCACGCGCGTCTCTCCTTCTTCCCCAGCAGCCTGGTGGCGGGGATGTTCCATTTTCACAGGATGCCCCTCTTCGGAGAGGCCCGGTAGCCGATGGCGGCAGCTGCAGCGTCTGCAGCTGCCTTTTTTCTGCTGTGCGTAAGCACATGATGGGGGAGATGTGGCGGACAGGTCATCAGTCCCGGCAGCCTCCCGCCGCGGCGCTGCCCGGCGGCCAGGGCTCTTCCCGGACAGCGGCCGGGGCTCTTCCCGGACAGCGGCCGGGGCTCTTCCCGCACTGGCCGTTGAAGGCAGGGCCGATCCGTGGTATAATCTTTTGTCAAACCGACTGGAATCGCCTGGAAGGAGCGGAAATACATGAACGAGAAACAGAAAATCATTAACATAGCGGTCATCGCCCATGTTGACGCCGGGAAATCCACCCTGGTGGATGCTTTTCTGAGCCAGAGCCACGTCTTCCGGGAGAATGAGGAAGTGGTGGACTGTGTTATGGACAGTGATGACATCGAGCGGGAACGCGGGAT
>CACZTH010000105.1 GCA_902784035.1 uncultured Eubacteriales bacterium | reverse complement strand
GCACTCCCTGGCGGATACAGACGTTCGCGCCTTCCTGGAACTCCACGGGGAGCAGGGGCCGGTTCTGGACCGTGAGAAGGTCGGCGTCGGCGTGGTAACGGCCATTACCGGTCAGTCCTGGTACGCGGTCACAGTGGAGGGGGCCAGCAATCACGCGGGTACGACGCCCATGTCCCTCCGCCATGACGCCATGGCGGCGGCCGCCCGGATCATCAGCCGGATGGAGGCCTTCGAGCGGGAAAAGTTCGGAGACGACGCCACCTTCACCACCGGCGCTATCCAGCTCAGCCCCGGCAGCCCGAACGTCATTCCGGGGAAGGCCTGGTTCACGGTGGATATCCGGTCGGTGGATGAGGGGATTCTGCGCGCAATGAACGAGGAGCTCCAGCGTGTCCTGGATCAGGAACGCCAGGAAGGGTTCAGCATCACGGTTTCGGTGAACGCGGAGAAGCAGCCCACTGCCCTGGACGCCGGCCTTCAGGACCTGATCGCAGCTTCCTGCGAGAAGCTTGGCCAGCCCTTCAAGCGTATGCCCAGCGGAGCCGTCCATGACAGCATGAACCTGGCGGATTCCTTTCCGACTGCCATGATCTTCGTGCCCAACCGGGACGGGATCAGCCATAATCCCGCGGAATACATCGCGCCGGAGGACCTGCGGCGGGGGGCCGATGTCCTGTATGAGACCATCCGGGCTGTGGACCAGCGGGAGTCGGAAAAGATCTGAAAAATTTCTTCCCCTCGCTGCCGGCCATGCCGGGAAGCAATGGGGGGGCAATGGGGCATGTCTGTTTCGGCAGAGGGCGTTCGCCCGGATGGAGAGGATTCTGATAAAGAGGAGGGAGGATACCGATGGCGGCACTGGAAATGACCCACTGCATCGTCTGCGGAAGTGAACTTGAAATGAGATATGAAGAGGGGGAGGGGATGACGCCCTATTGCCCCCACTGTCAGGCCTTCCGCTACCCGGTCTTCAACGTGGCATGCAGCATGATCGTTCTGGACCCGGCGAAGGAGCGCATCGTCCTGATCAAACAGTACGGCAGGGACAGTAATATTCTGGTGGCAGGCTATGTGATGAAGGGGGAGGACGCGGAATTCACGGCTGTCCGGGAGATCCGGGAAGAGTTAGGCGTCGGCGTGAGCGAGCTCCGCTTCAATCACAGCCACTACTACGCCCCCACGAATACCCTGATGCTGAACTTTACCGCTGTGGCGGACAGCAGCGACCTCCATCCCAACCGGGAGATCGACCACTACCAGTGGTTCAGCCTGGCGGACGCCCGGGCCAACATTAAACCCGACAGCCTGGCCCAGTCCTTCCTGGAGGGGTATTTCACGAAGACGTGGGATTTCAACTATCATAATTAAGAGAAAGGGGCGGGCCTGAAAACGGCTCGCCCCTCGTTTTCTGATGACAGGCTATTCATCCCGGGCCTGCGGGCCCGCGAACGGCTCGCCCCTCGGTGCCCGCGAACGGAAGGCCCAGCGCGGGTCAGTCCTCGGATCCTTCAGGCATCCTCATACTGGCGGGATGCCCGCCGGACCGATTCTTTCATCCTGTCCACGACTTCCTCCGGCCCTGTGATCCGGATCCCCGGCCCCAGCGCGAATACCCAGCCCAGAAACTGGTCGCTCACCGCCACCGTTACATGGGCGGTGAAGTGGTCATCATCCTTCCTGAGCAGCATCACATCACGGCCGAACCGGTCGATCAGGACCCCGGCCAGACTGTTTTCAGCCTCCAGGGTGACCCGGGTTTCCTGACCGGTGAACATGCGGAAGACGCTCCGCTCGTAATTCGCCGGGTCGACGTCCTGGATCTCATCTCCGCCCTCCCGGTTCAGGTCCAGAATCTCGATGTCCTGGATCTTATCCACCCGGAAGTGCTTAATGACCTGATCATCTGCGTCGAAAGCCACCAGGTAATAATATTCGTCGTTCCACATCAGGCGCCAGGGCGAGACCTGGTAGGGCTTCCCACCGTTTCGGAGGACCCGCTCCTTCCGAACGTTCCACTGGAAATAATGGAAGCGGATCTGCCGGTCGCCATTAATGGCGTCGTGGAGCCGATCCACGTTATAGTAGATCCGCTCGTTGTCCGCCTTCACCCGGCCGATCACTGTGACCTGCCGCTGCAGACAGTCTGCCTGGGGCCGGCTGGTCAGGGATTCCAGCTTCTTAATCAGGGACTGGGACTTCTTCTCGGTGATGAATTTCGCGCTCTGGACTGAGTCGACCAGCAGCTTCAGCTCCGGCAGCTCGAATTCCCGGCTGCCCAGGTAGTAGACTGTGCTCCGCCCCCTCTGTTCGGCGATGATGTCCATGCCGAACTGCTGGAGGCTGTCGATGTCGTCGTAAAGGGTCTTCCGCTCGACGCTGATATCCAGCGCCTCCAGACGTTCCTTCAGCTGGGCGTTCGTCAGTCCGTGGGCCTCGTCCGTTTCCTCCTCGAAGATCTTCGCCAGATATAATAGCTTCAGCTTCTGATTCCTTCCTTTCGCCATGGCCGGCTCCTTTCGTCCTTCCTGACAAAAGCATAGCATATCGCGTCCGGAAATGTGCCCGCAAACATTTCTTTTTTTTATACGGGACCTCGTTGAAATCTGACGTCTGTGTGATATATTGATACTATAGAAATAT
>CACZTH010000104.1 GCA_902784035.1 uncultured Eubacteriales bacterium | reverse complement strand
ATCGGCCAGGCGGAGGCCAGAGATAAGGTGCGGGCGGCTCTGGACGCCGCCCGTCAGGCGCTGCCCGGGCTGGAGTCAGCGCTGAGGGAGAAGGAAGGGGCGGAGCGGGAGGCCGCCGCCGCGGAGGAAGAAGCCCCCCGGCTGGATGAGCGGAGGGTCCTTCTGGAAGGACGGATGAAAGATTACGAGGCCTTAGACATCTGCGAGACCGGGAAGCGGACCGCCGAAGCGGAGCTCCAGCAGGTCCGGAGAAAGCAGCTTGCCCGGCAGGAGGAGAAGGAGAAGCAGACCGCCCGGCTCGAGGCTCTGGAGAAGGAGGATGAAGCCCTGGGAGACGCCGGCGCCCTGGCCCTGCGGGTCAGGCAGCGGAAGGAATCGTGCCAGGACCGCCTGGCCGCCCTGCGGGACCTCTACAGGGACTGGCAGGAATATGGAAAGTCAGTGAAGGAAGCGAAACATGCCCAGGAGGATTATCTGACGGCCCGGTCCCATGCCCGGGAAGAGGGGGAACGGGCGGCGGCGCTGAACCGGAGGTTCCTGGACGCCCAGGCCGGCATCCTGGCCAGGGACCTGGCCGAGGGGCAGCCCTGCCCGGTCTGCGGGGCTACCCGGCACCCGGCTCCTGCCGGTCTCCCGGAGGGCGCGCCGGCGGAAGCGGAGGTACGGGAAGCGGAAGAAAGGAGCAGGGCCGCCCAGGAAGCCGCCACCCAGGCCGCCGGGAAAGCGTCCGGGAAGCTGGCTGACCAGGAGAAGGACTGGCGGAGCCTGGTCCGGGACCTGGCCGCCCAGGGCATCGAAGGGCTCGAAGACGGAACGGGCGGGGAGACGGCGCTGACCGGGGACTTTCAGCCGGAGCCCCCGGTCTACGCGCGCCTGGGTCAGAGGCTGGCAGCGGCCGGGAAAAACTGCCGAAAGGAAGACGAAGACCTGCGGAAGGCGCTGGAATCGGCGGAGCAGGCAGCCGCGCGGAAGCGGGCCCTCGCAGCCCAGCTGCCGAAGGACCGGAAGGCGCTCTCTGATCTGGAGGCGGTCCTGGCTGACCTGAAGACCAGGAATACAGGACTGACCCAGGATCTGAGCCACGCGTCGGAGAAGGCCGAGGAACTGAGGAAGGGGCTGGACTACCCGGACCGGAAGACGGCGGAGCAGGCGGCCGGAGAGCTCAGGAAGAAGGCGGAATCCCTCCGGGCCGCGAAGGAACGGACCAGGCGGGACCGTGAGCGGGCGGCCAGGGACCTGTCCAACCGCCAGGCCGCGGCGGACGACCTCAGCCGTCAGCTCGCCGCCATGAAGGCGGAGGAGACGCCTGACCTGAGGAGCAGAAGGCAGGAGGCGGCGGCCAGGCAGCAGGCCTGCCGCGACGCCCATGAGGCCCTCGTGGCCAGGCTGACAGGGAACCGGAGGACACTGGAGACGCTGGAGGAAACCATCCGCCGCTATGAAGCGGGCGAAGCTGACCGGAACAGTCTGGCGGAGCTGTCGGCGGCGGTGAACGGGAACCTGCCCGGCAGGGACAAGCTGCAGCTGGAGACCTTCGTCCAGATCCGCTACCTGGAGGAGATCCTCCGTCGGGCCAACCGCAGGCTCCTCCGGATGACCTCGGGGAACTATTCTCTGGTCAGGCGGACAGCGGGCGGGCTGGCGTCCCAGACCGGTCTGGACATCGATGTGGAGGACCATCGGAACGGGACGAGGCGCAGTGTCCGGACCCTGTCCGGCGGGGAGACCTTCATGGCCTCTCTGAGCCTGGCCTTAGGGATGGCCGATGAGATCCAGGCCCGGGCCGGCGGCATCCGGCTGGACACGCTCTTTATCGATGAGGGGTTCGGGACCCTGGATGAGGAGGCCCTGCGCGCCGCTCTCTCCGCCCTCCAGGACCTGGCGGAGGGCGACCGGCTGGTCGGCATCATTTCCCATGTCAGCGAGCTCCAGGAGAGGATCGAGCGGCAGATCATCGTGAAGAAGGCGGAAGACGGGACCTCCGCCGCTTCGATCAGCCTGTGAAGAGACCGGCGGGGATTAGGAAAAAGAAACACGCGGCTATCGATCGCCAGCGGGGCGCCCGGCAGGGCGGGCTTGGTGACGCGGATGCCGTGTGTTTTTTTCGCTCTTGAGTTCTATTCTCCGGAAGTGTAAAATATCGGTGATATTTGTGTAAATATATAGAAGATGATCGCGCGTTTTCCCATGCTAGTGTCAAGAATTGTTCGCAAAAAGTTTCCATTGAGTCCCCGATAATGATCAGGCGGCCTGTTGTTCAAGGATTTTTGTGAT
>CACZTH010000103.1 GCA_902784035.1 uncultured Eubacteriales bacterium | reverse complement strand
CCGGGCCCGCCCGATCATCCGGACCATGCCCGGATGGAAGTGCGATATCCGCGGGATCAAAACCTACGGGGAGCTGCCCCGGGAGACGCGGGACTACATCGAGGAGATCCACAGCTTCCCCCACGTCACGGACCTGGCCCACTGCAAACCGGTCTATAAGATGATGCCGGGCTGGAAGTGCGACATCACAGGCATTAAGAAATTCGAGGACCTGCCCCAGGCCTGCCAGGACTATGTGAACGAGATCGAGAAGCAGATCGGCTACCCGATCACCATGGTTTCGAACGGCCCGGCGCGGGACGACATCATCCACCGGACCCCGCTCATCTAGTGAGTGAAGCGGACAAAGGCTCCCCGGCGCGCGTTCCCCCCTCCGGGAGCGGCGCCGGATTTTTCATCCGGCCGCGCGCCCTGCCGGCCCGCGGCGCCCGGACGGCGGCGTGTTCCACGCGGGAGACACTGCTGTCACTGACCGCAGCGATAGAAAGGATCAGAATCATGTATAAAGAAGCGCTCCGGCCCTCCTGGGTGGAGGTGGATCTGGGCAACCTGGACACGAATATTAAGGCCATCCGCAGGAAGCTGGGCCCCCATCCGAAGATCATCGGCGTGGTGAAGGCGGACGCCTACGGCCACGGGGCCCTGCAGACGGCAGAGATCCTCAAGCAGAACGGGGTCCACGACTTCGCGGTGGCGACCCTGAGCGAGGCCATCACCCTCCGGAAGGGCGGCATCGACGATACCATCCTCATCCTGGGCCTGACCCCGGACATGTACGCGGACACAGTGGCCGATTATGAGCTGACCCCTGTCTTCTGCAGCTTCGAGAACGCGAAGGCCTTCGACGCGGCGGCCCGGACCCGGGGCATCACCCTGGAGGGCTTCGCCGGAGTGGATACGGGCATGGGCCGGATCGGCTATGCCTGGAACGATACGGACCGGGCGGTCTACGAGCTCCGGCTGGTCCGTGACGAGCTGAAGAACTTCAAGCTGGGCGGAATGATCTCTCATTTCGCCACGGCGGACGAGACCCATCTGACCTTCGCGGAGCAGCAGGCGGAGCGGTTCGCCTCCTTCGGACGGGCCCTGGACCGGGCGAACGTGGAGGTCCCCATGAAGACCATCGCCAACAGCGCGGCCATCATGCGGATGCCGAAAGAATATTACGACGGGGCACGGCCGGGGATCATCCTCTACGGTCTCTATCCCTCGAATGAAGTAGACCGGACCCTCCTTCCCCTGAGGCCGGTCATGTCGGTGAAGGCCAACATCGTCTGGCTGAAGGACGTGGACGCGGGCTTCAGTGTGGGTTACGGCAGGAAGTACATCTCCGAAGGACCGGCGAAGATCGCTACGGTCAATATCGGATACGCCGACGGTCTGCCCCGGCCCTGGTCGAAGGAGGGCCAGGTCATCGTGAACGGGATCCTCTGCCCCATCGCCGGCAACATCTGCATGGACCAGTTCATGGTCGACGTGACCCACGTTCCCGGCGTGAAGGTAGGCGATGAGGTCACGGTCATGGGGACCGACCGGGGCTGCACCATCACCGCGGAGGACATCGCCCGAGCTACCGGCACCATCAGTTACGAAATCACCTGCGCCTTCGGCCAGCGGCTGCCGAAGGTCTTCATCCGCTGAACCCTGCCTGAGAGAAACCATGAAAAGAATCATCACGCCCATATTAATCATCCTCTGCCTGACCGCCGCGGCCAGCCTGGCAGGCTTCTTTTTCACGCATAAACACGAAACGCCGGCGGCCCCGAAGGACGGGATCTCCGTGACGCTGACCATCCAGTACCCGGAAAAGGCGAAGAAGAAGGATGTCATCCGGGTCCAGAAAACGGAGTTCAGCGTCGAGAAGGACACCTCCGTCCTGGACGCCCTTCAGCTCTATGGCAAGCTGGAGGATCTGCCCGTGTCCGTCGACACGACCCGGGACGAGGTGGACGGGATCGGCGGCGTCGAGAATGGCGCTGTGGCGAAGGGCTCCGTCTGGAAATTTCACCTGAACGGGGGCGCGCTCCGGACGGACCCGGCCCGGGCGACGCTGAAGGCCGGCGACTCGATCACCTGGGTCTTCACTGTGCCGAAGAAGGCCGAGAAGGCGAACGGGACGGGCGCGGCGGGCGCGGACGCGAAAGATTAGGCGGACGCCTCTTCGCCGCCTATGTGCAAGCACCGCGGTAGGATTATCTTTTCTGAAGAATTGCCAAATTCGTCCGCATCTGTTATTATTGGAACAGTTGAACCGTACGCGCGGCACCGCCGCGCGTCTTTCGTTTAAGCGCCGGCGGACATTCTCTGCCGGATGGAACGTTGGAACTGAGAAAGGAGTCATTCTATATGACCAGGAAACTGAATCGGCGCTTTCTGATCCTTCTCGCCACGGTGCTGGTGGGCCTGGGTCTTTTCGCGCTGACAGCGAGGCCGGCCTCCGCGACCACCTATACCGGCAGGTACTGGCTGAAGGTGAATAAGAAGGCCTGTGTGATCACCGCCTACAAGCGGTCCGGCAAGAAATGGGTCCCTGTCCGGGCCATGCTCTGCTCTCCGGGCGTCGCTTCCATGCCGACCCGGTCCGGCACCTACTATTCCAGCATGAAACGCCGGTGGCTGACCATGACCCTCGACGGGAAGTTCTATGATTACGCCCAGTATACCTGCCGGGTCTATGGACAGGTCTACATCCACTCCGTCTGGTATTACGCGCCGAGACGGAACGCCCAGGCGGTCGCCGAGTTCAACAAGCTTGGCCGCCCGGCCTCCCACGGCTGCATCCGGGTCTCCACCGCCGACGCGAAATGGATCTATGACAACTGCGCCGCGGGCACCAGGATCACCATCTACAGCAGCTCGAAACCCGGTCCTCTGGGGAAGCCCGCCCCTACCATCAACCGGTCCGGACTGGCCCAGTACTGGGATCCCACCGACCCCCTGCCGGGCAACCCCTATTTCAGGATGCGGGCGCCTAAGATCAGCTTCTCGAAGAAGAAGAGCCACACCGTGAACTACGGCTCCTCCTTCCGCGCCCTGTACGGCGTTTCGGCGAAGGACCCGAATTCCTTCATGAGCCTGACCAAGTATGTGAAGGTGGCCCAGTACTATAAATACAGCGCCAGTAAGAAGAAATACATCGGCATCAAACGCTTCAGCACGAAGAGTCTCGGGAAATACCAGGTCCGCTATAAGGTGAAAGATCCCTGGGGCGCTTCCGCTTCCAGGCGTTTCTCCTTCACTGTCGTTGACAACCGGATGCCGGTCATGTCCTCCTCCTATAAGGTGCGGACCTACACCCAGGGCTCTTCCGGCGCGGTGAACGCGCTTCTGGGCGTTAAGGCTTCCGTGGGCTCCACCAGCCTCACCAACCGGATCATCACGAAGGTCCGCCAGCCGAACGGCACCGTGAAGACCCTGAACGCGACCCAGGCCAGAGCCTTCCGCTTCACCCAGATCGGGACCTATCAGATGACCTACACCGTCTCCAACCCGGCCAATCCGAAGAAGAAGATCACCCGGAATTACATGACCGTGACCATTAAGGCGAAGGATAAGTCCGCGCCCGTGATCAACTTCTCCGCGGCCGGCGTTAACCGCCAGGTAACGCAGGGCACCGCAGGCGCCGCCGACGCGACCATCGGTGTCACTGCCCGCCAGTCGAAGACGAACATCACGAGCCGGATGACCGTGACCATTAAGGCTCCTGACGGGACCACGAAAACGCTCAGCTGGACCCAGGCTTCGAAATATATCTTCGACCAGATCGGCACCTATCAGCTGACCTACACGGCGGTCAACCCCTACTATCAGTCCGTGAAGACCAGCCGGACCACGACGCTGACGGTTTCCGCGCCGGCGGAAGAGGAGAACGAGAACACTGGGAACACGGGAGACACGGGAGACACGGAAGACACGGGAGACACTGCCATCGACGCTGAAGGCTGAGAAACCATCAGCGGCACTGCCTCCGGAAGCTGAGAAACCCCTGGAGGCGTCGGAATTTAAACGTCCTTCACCGTGTTTCATCCAAGATTCGTAATTAGGCGATCATCCAGTGACCGCAATGCTAAGAGGCCCGCGCCAACCGGCGCGGGCCTCTTATTTCATCCTCCGGGCCGGCGGTCTGACCGCCGGCTCCCTTCACATTCTCATTCTCCGGCCAGCCTCCTGCCCGCTGGCCGCTCGCATTCCTTCTATCTCAGATCCGCCGCTGTCTTCAGGCCGAAGCAGGGGGTGGCCTCCGTCGCGGACCGACAGATCGCCCGGGCCATGACCTCTGTGGCCAGGGCGCCCAGGCAGTCAGGCGACGCCTCAGTCTCTCCGGTCGCCAGGACGAAGATGGTATCTCCGTCGGCGCTGGTGTGGACCGGGACGATGGCCTGCGCGTAGCCATTATGGGCGATCTGGGCCAGTTTACTGCACTGGGCCTTCGTGAGCCTGGCGTTGGTGACGATGACCCCTAAGGTGGTGTTCGTCACTTCCCCGGCAGGGGCCGCGGGCGCGGGCTTCTCACCGGATCCATCATCGGTCCAGATGTTCCGGTCCTTCCCCAGTTCCTCATACATGGCTGCCAGAGTTCCGGCGATGCGCTTCTTCTCGGGATCAAGCATCCCCGCCAGGGGCTGATGGCTGTCATAATCGATGATGTCTCCCAGGGCATTCACCGCTACCAGCGCCGCGCACTGGACGTCGCCGACCTGGACCCCGTAGATGCCGATGCCGGTCTTCATCATATAATCCGCGCCCCGGAACTTCCCTACGGTGGCGCCGGTCCCGGCGCCGATCACGCCCATCGCCGGCTCTTTCCCGGCCTCCGCCGCCTGGCAGGCCGCGTAACCCATGGCCTTATCCGGCCGGACCTTCGGGTCGCCCAGCTCCAGGTCGAACAGGGAAGCCCCGCAGACGATGGGCACCACGCCCACCCCCACGTCGAAGCCGATCCCCTTCTCCTCCAGGTACTGCATGGCTCCCGCCCCGGCATCCAGCCCGTAGGCCGAACCGCCGGAAAGCATGACGCAGTGGATCCTCTCCACCATCTTCTCCGGGCGGAGGAGCTCCGTTTCCCGGGAGGCAGGGCCGCCGCCCCGCACATCCACACTGGCGCAGGCGCCCTCCTCACAAAGGATGGCTGTGCAGCCGGTCCCCGCCTCGTAGTTGCTGGCGTGGCCGACCTTAATACCTTTGATATCTGTAATGCCGATCTCTTTCATACCGGCGATGACTGACATGACCGCATGCTCCTTTCTTTTTTCTTCTTCCCGTTCATGGACGCCGTAATATTCTGGTCATCCGCCTACATCTGGACCATAGCCGGAATGGCCTGGACTAGGGCGATGATCACGCCGACCACCGCTTCGCCGCCCAGGACGCCGGAGGCGATGATGTTGCCGGTTCCGCCTTTATCATATTCCGGCGCCGCCTTCTCGACGATGAATTTCAGCGCGCCGCCGATGAAAGCCGCCGCGGACATGTAGAAGGGCAGGTAGATGCCGAGACCTAAGGTCATAACCGGGAAGTTGACGAAATAGAGGATCACAGCGATGACGATGCCGACCCAGAAGACCGGGACGTTCGCGACGCCGCCGACCATGGCCGCCACAGCGCCCGCCTGGGGAGCCGGGAACAGGGTGATGTCGCCGAAGGCCTTCGGCCCGTAGGCTTTCAGGATGACGTAGAAAACGCCGACAGAGACCAGGACGCCCACCATGCCGCCGATGCACTCGCCGATCCACTGGGCCTTCGGGTCGGAATGAAGGATGCTGCCGGCCTTGAAATCATTCATGACATCGCCGGCGAGACCGCAGGCGATGGCGACGACAGCCGCGACGAAGAACAGGGCCATCTGACCGCCGCTTCCGCCGGTCCCGCCGGTCAGCGCCTTCACCGCCAGCAGGACGATAATGCCGAAAATTTCCATCGGGTTGACCCCGGACTGGCCCACGCACTGGGCCGACATGGAAGTTGCCAGCCACACGCCCAGGATGGTAACGATGCTGGCCACAACGCCCATTTTACAAACAGTGGAGAAGACCACCGCCAGGACGACCATGGCGATGGGCGCCCAGCGAAGGTCGATCAGTCCGTCCTTCGCGTACTTGGAACTGAACATGGGCCCGAAGATCTCCTTCGCCTTCGGAAGGATGCCCTTCAGGATGATCCCGATACCGGTGCCGACCATCATGCCGATGCCCAGGGAGCTCTTAATGCCGGCCGCGGTGGCCGCGTCCCAGAAGCCCAGTTTATTGCCCGCGATCAGGATCCCCGGATCACCGATCAGAGCGCCCAGGAACCAGACGCCGATGGCCACAGGCCCGATGATATAGCCCACTGCCACCAGCATGGGAGATAAATACAGCCCGAAGGTCGATCCGTAGGCGGTCGTCCAGGCGGCTTTGCCAGCCGCGACACTGGTCGGCGCGATCACAGGGATCTTCCCCAGGGCGTCCCGAAGAACGGTGAAAAGCCCGGAAATGCCCATGGACCCGAAGAGGATGCCGGATTTCCTGCCGCCCTCGTCTCCGACGATGACGGTCTCCGCGGCAGCCTGGCCCATGGGGAAGGGCAGCGGATTGGTAACGATGAAATATTTCCGGATCAGGGCCGTGAAGATCAGGCCCAGGATGGTCCCGCCCAGCACGATGACCAGGATCTTGCCGAAGCTCACATTGCTTGTGGGATCCAGCATGAACAGGCCCGGCAGGGTGAAGGAGAGTCCGCCGGCGGTCATGGCGCCCGCGCTCATGACCGTGTGGGTAACGTTTATTTCGTTCAGGTTGGTCTTATGCTTCCCCCGTCCGAGTAGTCGTAGAAAGAACATGGATGCCAGCGCCACGAAAATGATCGGCCAGGGAAGGGCCCCCATCTTCAATGCCGTGTACATCGAACTCATGGTCAGCACCGCCGCTCCGATGCATCCGATGATGATGCCCCGCAGCGTAAACTGCTCTTTGAAAGTTTCGGCGTATCGAGCGCCTTTTTCATCGGTTTTCATTTTCTCCTCCTGTGTGAAATCGTCGTTGTGTTACTTCACCTTAGCGCGGCTGCGCCTAGGCATGTAGGTCTTGAAATTCACTCACAGAATGATGACTGGATCAGGGAAAAGCATCGCCTCCTTCACTATAAAATCTGTCTGATTCTTCTGCCCATCTTTGTACGAATTATTGTACATCGAGGCGGCTAGTGTCAAGAATTGTTCGCAAAAAGTTTCCATTGAGTCCCCGATAATGATCAGGCGGCCTGTTGTTCAAGGATTTTTGTGAT
>CACZTH010000102.1 GCA_902784035.1 uncultured Eubacteriales bacterium | reverse complement strand
GAGCTTTCCCTCCGGAAGGCTGAAGCTGAGAATATCGTCGTGGAGTAGAGCGTACAGAAAGGAGAGAAGCGCTGATGGAGATAAAGATCGCGCTGGCAGGCAATCCGAACTGTGGGAAGACCACCCTGTTCAATGACCTGACCGGCAGCACCCAGTACGTCGGCAACTGGCCGGGCGTCACGGTCGAGAAGAAGGAAGGGAGACTGAAAGGCCATAAGGATGTGATCATCCAGGACCTGCCCGGCATCTATTCCCTCTCCCCCTATTCGATGGAAGAGGTGGTATCCAGAAATTATCTGGTGAATGAGCGTCCGGACGCCATCATCAACATCATTGACGGCACCAACATCGAGAGGAACCTGTATCTGACCACCCAGGTGCTGGAGCTGAACATTCCGACGGTCATCGCTGTGAATATGATGGACCTGGTCCGGAAGAACGGTGACCGGGTAGACCTGGATAAGCTGTCGAAAATATTGGATACTCCTGTTGTGGCCATCAGCGCTCTGAAGCAGGAGGGAGCGGAAGAGCTGCTGGAGAAGGCCATCTCCCTGGTGAGGGAGGGGAAAGAGGCTGAAGCGCCCCATGTCTTCAATGGTTCGGTGGAGCACGCCATCGCCCATATCGAAGAATCCGTTTCTCCCTACGTGGAAAAGAGGAACCTCCGCTGGTTCGCTGTGAAGGCCTTCGAGCGGGATGAAGACGCCCTGAAGGGCGCGGGCATTGACGCCTCCATCATGGACCACATCGAGGGACACATCCAGGACTGCGAGAAGGAACTGGACGATGACGCCGAAAGCATCATCACCAACCAGCGCTACGCCTACATTAAGGATGTCGTCGATAAATGCGTCCAGATGAAGCGGAAGCGCGGCGATCTGACCGTGTCCGACCGGATCGACCGGATCGTCACCAACCGGATCCTGGCTCTCCCGATCTTCGCGGCCATCATCTTCGTCATGTATTATGTTTCTGTCTCCACCCTCGGGAGCTGGGCGACGGACTGGACGAACGACGTCCTGTTCGGAAAGTACATCACCAACGCGGGCACCGCTCTGATGACCGCCATTCACGCGCCTGCCTGGCTGTCCGGCCTGGTGGTGAACGGCATCATCGGCGGCGTCGGCACAGTTCTGGGATTCGTTCCGCAGATGGTCCTGATCTTCATTTTCCTGGCCCTGATGGAAGACAGCGGCTACATGGCCCGGGTCGCCTTCATCATGGACCGGCTCTTCCGCCGGTTTGGTCTGTCCGGAAAATCCTTCGTGCCCATCCTGATCGGCACCGGCTGCGGCGTTCCCGCTATTATGGGAACCCGGACCATTGAGAATGAGCGCGACCGCCGGATGACCATCATGCTTTGCACTTACCTGCCCTGCGGGGCGAAGACCGAGATCAT
Source organism: uncultured Eubacteriales bacterium (assembly GCA_902784035.1). GTDB lineage: Bacteria > Bacillota > Clostridia > Peptostreptococcales > Anaerovoracaceae > Aminicella. Next base: position 4,870 of record CACZTH010000102.1, on the reverse strand, counting down.
CGGCGTGATGACCGTCGCCTTCTTCCCTCATTCCCACTGGATCGCGCCATGCATGTATTTCATCGGCATCGCCATCATCGTCTTCGGAGGCATCGCCCTGAAGAAGCTGGGCTATTTCGCCGGTGACCCCGCCCCCTTCGTCATGGAGCTTCCGGCCTATCATATGCCGACGGTGAAGGGCATCGGCATCCACACCTGGGACCGGGCCAAGCATTTCATCATTAAGGCCGGCACGGTGATTTTCTCCGCGACCGTCATCATCTGGTTCCTGCAGACCTTCAACTTCCACCTGCAGATGGTCGACATGAACGAAAGCATTCTGTCTTACATCGGCCGCGCCCTGGCCTGGATCTCCGCTCCTCTGGGATTCGGCACCTGGAAGGGCACTGTGGCCTGGATCTCCGCCTTCGTCGCGAAAGAGCAGGCAACCTCGACCCTGGCCCTGCTGGGCGGCTTCAAGGACGGCAGCGCCGCCGGCATGGCGGCGATCTTCGCCGGTGCCGCCGCGCCTCCCGCTATGGTTGCCTTCTCCTTCATGCTGTTCAACTGCTTCAACCCGCCCTGCCTGGTGGCCATGGTCACCGCCTTTAAGGAGATGGGAAGCAGGAAGTGGGGCTGGCTGACCGTCGGCTTCCAGTTCCTGGTGGGTTATATGGTCGCCTTCGTGGGCTATCAGCTGGGAGGCTGGCTGGTCTACGGCGTCCCCTTCGGCATCGGCCAGATCCTGGCCTTCGCTGTGCTCGCCTTCGCCGTCTACATGGTGGTCCGGAAGCCCTCGCAGAAGAAGGAGCTTTCTGACGGCCTGGCCCGTTCTGCCAGCAGGGTCTGATCTGGGGGAGCAGCAGGATTACATGATTGACAGGTCCTGACAGCGGGCATGAATAGACTGAGAGCGGGGCCCGGTTCAGCGGGTTCCCGCCCGAATGAATTCGTCTGTGAGGTGATTGCGTGAATCTGCTTTCCATACTTCTCATCGCGGTGATCGCGGCGCTGTTCATCCTGGCCCTCCGCCATTCCCTGAAGCACGCCGGCGACTGCTCGGACTGTGACGGGACGAAATGCGAGACCTGTTCCGCCCTGAACAGCTACTATGAAGACCTGAAGAAGCGGGCCTGGGCTGAGGAAGATTCATCTCCCCATCCCCAGGACGGCCCCGGCGCCTGAGTTCGGAGAGGAACGCGGCAATTGGAATAGTGATAACTGGAATATAAGCGCAGAACGTTTGGCCGCCGGCCTTACGGCGGGGCAACCTGCCTGGCCAGCGGCCATGTTTTAAGCCGGAGGTTAGAAATCTCTAACGAAAGCGAATTTCCAGAATAACAGGAAACGCGGCCGCGCAAGCTGTTAAATGGCCTGAACCTGAACGCGGCGGAACGAAAGGAGATGGATATGAGTGTAGTTATCCTCGGTGGAAACGAACGGATGGAACGAAAGTACGCAGACCTTTGCAGAGAGTATGACTGTGACGCGAAGGTGTTCACGAAGATCCAGAGCGGCCTGAGGGAGAGGATCGGGAACCCGGATCTTCTGGTTCTGTTCACGGATACCCTGTCTCATAAGATGGTCAGGACCGCCCGGTCCGCGTTAAAGGGCGTGGACACCGATGTGGTCCATGCCAGAACCGCCTCCGTCAGCACCCTCAGGCGGGTTCTGGCCGAGAAGACCGGCATGGCCCAGTAGAAATCGCGCTGAAGCGCGGGCGAAGAGCTCGCGTTTCAGCGCGATTTCTTTAACGCTTCCGATGGAAACGTCAGTCTGTGAAGCGAAGGGACTTCTTCATCCCGTCTTTTCCGACCCGGGTGTTCGGGAAGATGGCGGAAGCGTTCGGCAGGCAGGCGTCAGGGTCGTCCAGCGCCTGGCTGAAGTGAGTGAGCCAGAGTTCCCGGGCGCCGGCCTTCTTCGCCACCTCGGCTGCTTCGGGGAAGGTCATGTGCCCCCAGGTCTCCGCCTTCTCGATCTTTCCCTCGTCTCCGTAGATGCCCTCCAGGACCATGAGGTCCGCGTCCCGGCCGAACGCCGCCATGGAATCGGTGGGCCGGGAGTCTGTGGAATAGACCACCTTCAGGCCCCGCCGGGGGGGACCCATGACCATGTCGGAGCGGATGATCCGGTCATTCACCTTCACCTCGCCGCCTCCCTGGAGGATCTTCCAGGCGGACAGGGGGATGTCCAGGGCCCTGGCCCGGTCCGCGTCGAAGCGTCCCGGGCGGGGCAGGGTCAGCTGCCAGCCCAGGCAGGGAACCACATGGTTCACCGGGAAGGGACGGATCTGGATGGATCCGGCGTGGAAGACATCGTCATCGGACCCGTCGGTCTCGAAGGCCAGGATCCGGAAGGGGGGCGCCGCCACCACCAGAAGGCAGCGGAGGATCTTCGCCAGGCCCGGCGGGCCCACGATCGTCACGTCCTCCGTCCGCCCAGCGTTCCCCATCGAGAGAAGCAGGCCGGCAAGCCCGCCCACGTGATCCGCGTGAAAGTGGGTCAGCAGGATCGTATCGATGATCTTCGCCCGGACCCCGGCGCTGGCGATCGCCACCTGGGTCCCCTCGCCGCAGTCCGTCAGCACCGCGTGCCCGTCTGAGACTGCGTAGAATGAAGTAAGGAATCGGTTTCTCAGGGGCACCATCCCGGCGGTCCCCAGCAGACAGACATCCAGCATCTCTCACGCCTCCTTTCCTCAAGTTTACCACAGCCTCCCCCGGATTGTCACATTCCGGCTTCCGCCCCATGGTATAATAAGACCTCAGGAGGAAGGAACATGAAAGAGCTCACCATCGGCATCCTGGCCCATGTGGACGCCGGGAAGACCACACTGTCAGAAGCCATGCTGTACGAGGCCGGCGAGATCCGGCGAGCCGGCAGGGTGGATAAGGGCGACTCCTTTCTGGACGGGATGCCCCTGGAGCGGCAGCGGGGGATCACCATCTTCTCCAAGCAGGCTGTTCTGGAAGGGCCGGACATCCGGGTCGTCCTCCTGGATACCCCGGGTCACGTGGATTTTTCCGCCGAGATGGAAAGGACCCTGGCTGTCCTGGATTACGCTGTCCTGGTGGTCAGCGCCAGCGAGGGGGTCCAGAGCCACACCGAGACCCTCTGGCGGCTCCTGGAAGCCCGCCGGATCCCGGTCTTTCTGTTCGTCAATAAGATGGACCTGGCCCTGAAGAAGCCGGCGGACCTGATGCGGGGCCTCCGCCGCCTTTCGCCCGCCTGCCTGGACTTCAGCCCGGGGCAGGACCAGGAGCTCTTTACCGACGCTGTGACACTGGCTGACCCCGACCTGGTCGAACGAGCGCTGGAAGGGCCTTTGTCAAAGGCGGACCTGAGGGCGGCCATCGCGGCCCGCCAGCTCTTTCCCTGCTACTTCGGTTCGGCCCTGCGGGGAGAGGGGGTCCGGTCCTTCTTAGAGGGCCTGGCGGTTTATACCCGGACTCCGGCCCGGCGGCCGGCCTTCTCCGCCCGGGTCTATAAGATCGGAAGGGGCGACCAGGGGGAGCGGCTGACCTTCCTGAAGATCACCGGAGGGATCCTCCGGGTGAAGGATACGGTTTCCGGGTCTGACAGTCAGGGGGCGTGGACGGAGAAGGCAGACCAGATCCGTCTCTACTCCGGCATGAAGTACCGGCAGGTCCAGGAGGCGGGCCCGGGGCTTTGCTATGCTGTGACCGGCCTTTCCAGGACCCGGGCTGGAGAGGGCCTCGGGGAAGAGGATCAGGAGGAGGCGCCGGCGCTGGCTCCCTTCATGACGGCGGCGGTGGCCTCGGAGGAGGTGGACGGCCACCGGCTCTACCAGGACCTCCAGACGCTCGCGGAGGAGGATCCCCAGCTTCATCCGGCCTGGGAGGAGGAGACCGGGACCGTGTCTGTCCAGATCATGGGAGAGGTCCAGAAGGAGATCCTGGCAAGCTGGTTTCCCAGGCGGTTCGGGTATTCGATCAGCTTCGGGCCCGGCCGGATCCTCTACCGGGAGACCATCTCGGAGACGGTGGAGGGGATGGGTCATTTCGAGCCCCTCCGGCACTACGCCGAGGTCCATCTTCTGCTCCAGCCCGGCGACCCGGACTCCGGCCTGGTCTTCGACGCGGACCTGTCGGAGGACCAGCTGGCCGGAAACTGGCAGAGGCTGATCCTGTCCGGTCTGGAAGAGGGGGACCATCCAGGGGTCCTGACAGGAGCGCCCCTCACAGATATGAAGGTCACTCTGGCGGCGGGCCGGGCCAGCGTGAAGCACACGTCCGGCGGGGACTTCCGGGAGGCGGCGGGCAGGGCTCTTCGGGCCGGCCTGATGAAAGCCAGGGAGAAGGGAGCGGCCGTTCTTCTGGAGCCCTGGGAGGAGTTCACGCTTCAGGTGCCGGAGGCTCAGCTGGGCCTGTTCATGACCGACCTCCAGCGTGCCGGCGCCTCCTTCGGGGAGCCCGGCCGGGAGGAGGGGCTTTCAGTCCTCCGCGGGAAGGGCCCGGCAAGCGCTTTGATGACGCTTCAGGAAAATCTCCTGACCAGGACCTCAGGCCGCGGCCGCCTGTCCCTTCGCTTCACGGGCTACGCCCCCTGTCCGGACCCCGCGCCGGTGATCCAGGCCTCGGCCTATGACCCGGATCGGGATACGGCCCATCCTTCCACCTCGGTCTTCGTGACCCACGGGGATGGAGCGGGTGTCCTGTCCTGGAAGGAAGCTGAGGAGAAGATGCATCTTCCTTCTGTCCTGAAGGTCCGCCGGCAGGCGCGGCTGGACCGGGCCCGGGCCTATACCTCGAAACTGGCAGGCGATGACGAGCTCCTGGCTATTTTCGAGCGGACTTACGGGAAGATCGAGCGCCTTCCGCTCACAGCGCCAGGCCAGGGCGGCGCCCGGAAGGCGGGGTCCTCAGGAAGG
>CACZTH010000101.1 GCA_902784035.1 uncultured Eubacteriales bacterium | reverse complement strand
CGTCTCATTTCGTTCTCCTTTCCAGCGCCGTATCAAGCGCCGCCTGCACATGGGCCCGGACCACCGCCGGGCTGTCGCCGGGGTGGGCCTCATAGAGCTTGTCCTTCCCGCTGTAGAAGGTCGGAACATAGTAGTAGTCGTAGCCCCGGGTCAGGTCAGGCCGGGCGTCCTCGTCCACCGCCTCGATGACCAGGTCCCGATAGCGGGGATCCTCCAGGAATTCCGCCAGCGCTTTCTTCGCGCTGGCGCAGTAGGGGCAGCCCTGCATATAGAAAAATCTTAAATCCTCCATCACGTTCTCCTTTCTTTATCGAGCCGGTCGATCAGTGCCAGAACCTCCGGATGATCCCGGTAGAGAAGCTCTCTGTGCTTCTCCCGCTCACCCTGAAGCATGGCCCAGGCCTCAGGGTGGCTGGCCTGGAAATCCGCCTCCCGCTCCCGCCGCATCATCAGGGCGGAGAATAATAATTCCTGGCCGAGGCGGGCCTGCTGGACGTCCAGCCTGGCGTGGGCATCCGCCAGACACTGCTCCAGACCGGCCAGCCGGTCCTGGGTGATCTCCCCCTTCTCCGCCATGACAGCCAGCTGCATCTCCAGGAGGTCCAGGACCGATTCCTCATCCATGACGGCCCATTCCGAACCAAAGGTCTCTTTCTCCGCCTTCTGCATGGCCTCCAGGGTCAGGGGCTTCCCATCCCGGGTCTCCTCGGTCAGCCGGCGGGCCAGGGCCATCAGCTTGTCGCCGGCCTCATCCCCATAGGCCCACTCATAGTCATTGATCAGCCGGTTCCCCCTGCGGGCGCCTTCCTCGGGCGCCGCTGTGGGATAGGGCGGCTCCATGCCGAGCCTGGCGAGGGCGGCGGTGACCGTCCGGTAAATGCCCCCGTCCCGGAAGATCTCCTCGCAGCCGAAGGTCCGGAGCTGATCATTGACCGCCTTCCGGTGGCCTGTGACGAAGAGGCGGACGCCCCGCTTCTTCAGGCTGTGATAGAGGCCCTCCAGCCGCTCCGCCGCTGTGACGTCGATGCTGCCGATGCCGGAAGCCTCGATGATCACAGCCTTCGTGTCAGGCTGGATGGCTTCCTCGATATCCCTCTGGAACTGCTCGCAGTTGGCGAAGAACAGGGCGCTGGAAAAGCGGTAGATGACCACGCCGCGGATGGGAAGGACCCCCTTCTCCTTCCCGATGGAATGGAAGCCGTACTGGCCGGGCAGGACGCCCAGGAAGGCCTTCGGGGGGTTGGAAGACCGGATGATGTAGGTCGCGAAGGAGAGCGTCAGCCCCACCGCCACGGCCCGAACGGCCCCGAAGAAGAGGACGGTCGCGAAGACCACCCAGAAGATCCAGAACTCAACCTTATCCATCCTCTTCAGCTTGACAGCCAGATCGAACTCCGTCGAGGAGATCAGGGCTGCGATGACGATCCCGGTCAGGACCGGCACCGGGAGCCAATGAATATGGCCCGTCCCGAACAGAAGGATCAGGAGCATGGTCAGCCCGGAGATGAACGAGGTCATCTGGCTCTTCGTCCCTACCCGGTCCAGCATGTTGGTCCGGGACACGCTGACGATGAGGGCGGGACTTCCGAACAGGGCAGCCCCCATGTTGGCGAGACCATAGGCCAGGAGCTCCCGGTTATTGTCCACCTTCTCCCCGTACTTAAAGGCGAAGGTCCCGGTGGTCAGAAGGCTCTCCGCGGTGATGACCAGGGCGATGGAGAAGCTGGTGGTCAGGATCTCCTCCAGGCTGCCGCTGAGGACAGACAGGTCTGGCATCGAGGGAGCGGGGAAACCCGGAGATACCCTGGGCAGGACCTGAACCCCCATTTCCTGTACGCCGATGACCCGGGTCATCAGAATCCCGGCCACCATCAGGAGAACCGCCGCCGGCAGGCGGGGAGCGACGAACTGACAGATCAGGATAATCAGAACGGTTCCGACTCCCAGCAGCAGAGACACATCATTAAAGGAGGTCATGAGCTCCTTCCAGATGTGGTGGACCAGCTCTGGTCCCTCTCCCACACCCGGCCGGCCCCCGAAAAGCCGGGGCACCTGCATCAGGATGATCTCGACGCAGACCCCGGAGCCGAAGCCGGCCATGACCGGGGCGGAAACGAATTTCACCGCCCGGCCCGCCCGGGCCAGCGAGAAAATCAGCAGGATGAGCGCCGTCACCATGGTGACGGCCGGGACCAGCGCCATCGCTTCCCGGCTCTCCAGGGTGACCCCCATGGACAGGAGCAGGATCCCCGTCATGGCCGCCGGCTGGGCATCCACCCCGAGCAGGACCCGGGGAGAGCTGGAAAGGAGGACGAAGATCAGGACCGGAACCACGGATCCGTACAGGCCGTATACGGCGGGGAGACCCGCGACCTCCGCGTAGCCCATGGCGATGGGCACTGTCACAAGCGCCGCTACGAGCCCCGCCGGCAGGTCCTGCTTCAGGCTGCTGAGCTGGTAATCCTTCAGGAACATGGGTACATCCTCCTTTCTTTTTCGAGAAAAAATATCATCAGGACATCAGGCCGCGTCCGCTCAGCCTTCGTCTCTGCCCTTCCCGCCATCCCCGCCGTCTCCGCCGGACGCGCCGGACTCCGCCAGGCGGACGATGTCGCCCACCCCGTCCAGAATCATGGAGGGCCGGTAGCCATACTGGCGGACCGTCTCCCTCGTGGAGATGCCGGACATGACCAGGACCGTATCCATGCCGCTCTCCAGGCCGGTGATCACATCGGTGTCCATCCGGTCGCCGATCATAACGGCATCGGCGGAATGGGCGTTCAGGAGATTCAGGCCGGTCCGCATCATCAGTGGATTGGGTTTGCCGCAGAAGTAGGCCTTCACGCCGGCGGCCATCTCGATGGGCGCGCAGAGGGCCCGGCAGGCGGGGGCGATGCCGTTCTCCAGGGGACCGGAGACATCGGAGTTGGCGCCGATCAGGATGGCCCCGTTCAGGACCAGATTCGTGGCCCGGGTGATGGTCTCAAGGGTGTAGGTGGAGCCTTCCCCCACGATCACATAGTCAGGATCCACCTCGTTCATGGTAATGCCCGCGTCGTAAAGGGCGTTGAAGAGACCGGCCTCGCCGATTACGTAGGCGGAGCAGCCGGGCGCCTGCTTCTGGAGGAATTTCGCCGTGGCCAGGGCGCTGGTGTAGAAGTGCTCCTCCGGCACGTCCAGCCCCATCCGGTCCAGCTTCTGGGCCAGCTCCCGGGGGGTCTTGCTGCTGTTGTTGGTCAGGAAAAGGTATTCCTTCCTGTTCGCCTGGAGCCAGTGGGTAAACTCCCTCACCCCGGGCAGGATCCGGTTTCCATGATAGATAACGCCGTCCATATCGCAGATAAAGGCTTTTTTCTCATTGAAATCGATCATTCCTTCTCCCCTCTCCTCTTCTCTTTCCAGGCCAGGATGGCTTCCAGCCGTTCCTTATATTTTTTCTCGTTTCCCTGATTCCCGGGCAGGTAGTAGCGCCGGCCGGCGAGCCCCTCGGGCAGGCAGGTCATGGCGGTCACCTTCTCGGCGTAATCGTGGGCATACTGGTAGCCCTCTCCGTAGCCCAGCTCGTCCATCAGTCTGGTGGGGGCGTTCCGCAGGTGGAGGGGGACCGGCTCCGCCAGCTGGGAAAGGGCGTCCTTCCGGGCTGTCAGATAGGCGGTCTCCATGGCGTTAGATTTCGGCGCCATGGCCATGTAGACCGCCGCCTCGGTCAGGTTGACGCTGCATTCCGGCATGCCGATGAACTGGCAGGCCTGGAAGGCGGCAACCGCCACGTCCAGGGCCCGGGCGTCGGCCAGGCCTACGTCCTCGCTGGCGAAGCGGACGATCCGGCGGGCGATGTACAGGGGGTCTTCCCCGGCCTCCAGCATCCGGGCCAGCCAATAGACGGAGGCGTCCGGGTCAGAGTTCCGCATGGACTTATGGAGGGCGGAGATCAGGTTGTAATGCTCCTCCCCGTTCTTATCATAGAGAAGAGATTTCTTCTCCGTGCACTGCTCGATCCCCTCCCGGGTCACGTGGACCGCCCCGGAAGCGTCCATATCCCCGTTCAGGACCACCATTTCCAGGGTCGACAGGGCGGACCGGGCGTCGCCGTTGGCGAAGGCCGCCACCAGCCGGAGGTCCTCTTCACGGATGTCGATCTTCTGGCCGCCGAACCCCCTCGGGTCTGTCAGCGCCCGGTGAAGGAGCTGGAGGATGTCCTGCTCGGTCAGCGCCTTCAGGACGAAGACCCGGCAGCGGGACAGCAGAGCCCCGTTAACCTCGAAGGAGGGGTTCTCCGTCGTGGCACCGATCAGGATGATGGTCCCCTTCTCCACGAAGGGGAGGAAGGCGTCCTGCTGGGCCTTATTGAACCGGTGAATCTCATCGACGAAAACGATGGTCTTGCCGCCGAAGGCCCGCTCCGCGTCGGCCTTCTTCATGAGTTCCCGGATCTCCTTAATCCCGCTGGTCACGGCGGAGAAATTCATGAACTTGGCCTGGGTCTGGTGGGCGATGATCCGGGCCAGGGTGGTCTTTCCCACTCCGGGCGGCCCCCAGAGGATCATGGAAGAAACCTGGTCGTTCTCGATGAACTTCCGCAGGGGCCGGCCAGGTCCCACCAGGTGCTCCTGGCCCACATACTCATCCAGGGAACTGGGCCGGAGACGGGCCGCCAAAGGCTCCGGCACCGTCCGTTCGAAGAAACTGGCCTGTTCCATCAGTCCCCTCCTTTCAGGGCGGCCTTCCGCCCATACTTCGTCTACCTCAGATGACTCCAGGAAATGAGATAATT
>CACZTH010000100.1 GCA_902784035.1 uncultured Eubacteriales bacterium | reverse complement strand
GAAGCCGGAGACCATCAACTACCGGACCCTGAAGCCCGAGCGGGACGGCCTTTTCTGTGAGCGCATCTTCGGGCCCATTAAGGACTGGGAGTGCCACTGCGGGAAGTATAAGCGGATCCGCTATAAGGGGATCATCTGCGACCGCTGCGGCGTCGAGGTCACCAAGTCGAAGGTGAGAAGAGAGCGGATGGGCCATATCAAGCTGGCCGCCCCGGTTTCCCATATCTGGTATTTTAAGGGGATTCCCTCCCGCATGGGGCTGATCCTGGGCCTGACGCCCAGAGACCTGGAACGGGTTCTCTATTTCGCCGCCTACATCGTGCTGGATCCAGGCGATCCCGCGAAGACCAACCTGGTGGAGAAGGAAATCCTCAGCGAGCAGCGCTACCGGGATCTGAAGGAAGAGTTCGGAAATGGCTTCCGGGCCGCCATGGGCGCCGAGGCCATCCGGGAGCTTCTGACGAAGATTGACCTGGACGAGCTGTCGAAGGCGCTCCGGGAACAGCTGAAGAGCGCTTCCGGCCAAAAGAAGGTTAAGATCATCCGCCGCCTGGAGGTGGTGGAAGCTCTGCGCATCTCCGGAAACCGTCCCGAGTGGATGGTCCTGGAGGTGGTCCCTGTCATCCCGCCGGATCTTCGCCCGATGGTCCAGCTGGACGGCGGCCGGTTCGCGACCTCTGACCTGAATGACCTGTACAGAAGGGTCATTAATAGAAACAATCGTCTGAAGAGACTGCTGGAGCTGGGCGCGCCGGATATCATCGTCCGGAATGAGAAGCGGATGCTCCAGGAAGCGGTGGATTCTCTGATCGACAATGGCCGGAGAGGCCGCGCGGTCACTGGCCCCGGCGGCAGGGCCCTGAAGTCTCTGTCTGACATGCTGAAGGGCAAGCAGGGCCGGTTCCGTCAGAACCTGCTGGGCAAGCGGGTCGATTATTCCGGCCGGTCCGTCATCGTGGTCGGCCCGGAGCTGAAATTCTATCAGTGCGGCGTGCCGAAGACCATGGCCCTGGAGCTCTTCAAGCCCTTCATCATGAAAGAGCTGGTGGAGCGGGGACTCGCGAATAACATTAAGAACGCCAAGCGGAAGGTCGAGAAGGCCAGACCGGAGGTCTGGGGCGTCCTCGAAAGCGTCATTAAGGAGCACCCGGTCATGCTGAACCGGGCCCCGACCCTGCACAGACTGGGAATCCAGGCCTTCGAGCCGGTCCTGGTCGAGGGGAAGGCCATCAAGCTCCACCCCCTGGCCTGCACCGCCTTTAACGCTGACTTCGACGGCGACCAGATGGCCATCCATGTGCCCCTGTCCGTTGAGGCCCAGGCGGAAGCCCGTTTCCTGATGCTGTCCGTGAACAACATCCTGGCTCCGAAGGACGGGTCGCCGATCACCACCCCGACCCAGGACATGATCCTGGGCGCCTACTACCTGACCTACCCCGGCGACTGCGCCCGGAAGCAGGTGGTGGACGGCGTGGAGACGGTCCAGTATTCCATGGATGAGTTCCGTGACCCGAAGGTCGTGAAGGCCAACCGGGAGGGCGGCTACATCCGGATCCCCGAGAAGGGCGACGGCATGACCTTCACCGACATCGACGAGATGCTGATGGCCTACCAGAACGGCGTGGTCAGCATCCACGCGAAGGTCCGGGTCCGCCTGCATAAGGGGAAGGATGACAAAAGAGGCTCGCTGGTCGAGTCCACGGTCGGCCGCTTCATCTACAACCAGGGCATCCCCCAGGATCTGGGCTTCGTAGACCGGACCAAGGATGCCTACTCCCTGGAAGTTGACTTCCTCTGCGGGAAGAAGCAGCTGGGGACCATCATCGATAAATGCTTCCGCGCCCATGAGAATACGGGCACGGTTCTGATGCTGGACTATATCAAGTCCATGGGCTATAAATATTCCACCAAGTCCGCGGTCACCATCGGTATCGACGACATGAAGATCCCCAGGAATAAATGGGAGATTATCAACGCGGCCCAGGAGGAAGTGGATAAGTACGAAGGCGCCTATCGGATGGGACTCATGTCCAACTCCGAGCGGTGGGATAAGCAGGAGGCCATCTGGAACCAGACCACCGATAAGGTGGCGGACGCCTTGATGGATTCTCTGGAGCCCTATAACAACCTTTACATCATGGCTACCTCCGGCGCCCGAGGCAGTAAGAACCAGATCCGTCAGATCGGCGGCATGCGTGGACTGATGGGCACCGCGACCGGTAAGACGGTGGAGATCCCCATTAAGGCCAACTTCCGGGAGGGCCTGAACATTCTGGAGTACTTCATTTCGTCCAACGGCGCCAGAAAGGGTCTGGCCGATACCTCTCTTCGTACCGCGGACTCCGGTTACCTGACCCGGCGTCTGGTCGACGTCTCCCATAACGTCATCGTCCGGGAGGAGGACTGCGGCACCGACGACGGTGTCGAGGTCAGCGCCTTCATCGACGGGAAGGAAGTCCTGGAGCCGCTCCATGAAAGGATCGAGGGACGGACAGCCGCGGAAGACGTGAAGGATCCGGAGACCGGTGAGATCCTGGCCCGGAAGGGCGAGGAGATCTCCGATAAGGAGGCCGGGCGGATCGAGAACGCGAGCATTAAGACCGTCAAGATCCGGTCTGTCATGACCTGCCGGAGTAAGAGCGGGGTCTGCGCCAAGTGCTACGGCCGGAACCTGGCAACAGGCGAGCCTGTCCGGATCGGCGAGGCGGTCGGCATCATCGCAGCCCAGTCCATCGGTGAGCCGGGCACACAGCTGACCATGCGGACCTTCCATACAGGCGGCGTCGCCGGCAGCGACATCACCCAGGGTCTTCCGAGAGTCGAAGAGCTGTTCGAGGCCAGGAAGCCGAAGGGCCTGGCGGAGATCTGCGAAGCCGACGGCGTGGTCCAGGATATTCAGCCCACACCGGATAATAAGACCGAGGTTACGATCCTCAGCGATTCCGAAGAGGAAGGCGAACCCGCCGCGGTCAAGAAGTACGATGTCCCCTACGGGGCCCGTCTGGTGGTGAAGGTCGGTGACCATGTGGAAGCCGGCACCAACATCACGGCCGGCCCGCTGAACCCCCACGATATCTTCAAGTATAAGGGGGTCAAGGGTGTGTATGACTACCTGCTCCGTGAAGGACAGAGGGTCTACAGGAACCAGGGTGTTGACATTCACGATAAGCACATCGAGATCATCGTGAGCCAGATGCTGGCCAAGTATAAGGTCGAGGATCCCGGCACCACCGATCTCCTCCCCGGCGGCGTCTACAGCTTCGTGGACATCGCCGACGCCAACCGGAAGGTGGAGGAAGAGGGCGGAGAGCCCGCGGAGTACAAGCGGCTCCTCCTGGGCATCACGAAGGCCTCTCTGGCTACCGATTCCTTCCTGTCCGCGGCCTCCTTCCAGGAGACCACCCGGGTGCTGACCGACGCGGCTATTAAGGGAAAGACTGATAAGCTGCGCGGCCTGAAGGAGAATGTCATCATCGGCAAGCTGATCCCCGCCGGCACCGGCATGAAGAGGTACCGGGACGTGACGGTGGATTACGGTGAGAATACCGAATATATGGCTTCCTTTAAGAAGAAGTCCGAACTGAAGGAGGAAGCCTCCTTCGGCGGCGGAAGGACCCCCGGTGGTTTCCGGGACCTGCCGGTGAACACCGATTTCGACGAGATGCCTGCCTTCATGAGCGCGGACGAGGAGACGCCCGACCAGACGGATTCCGAACTCCCTGGAAACAGCGCTCCCGGAGCTGAGGAGCCCCTTACAGAGGCTTAACAGGCGCGGCCTGAAAAAAAGATTGAAAGGGCCATGCCGGTATGGTAAACTAGCTTTTGGCTTCACCCGAACCGACCCTGCCGCGCAGGGTCGGTTCGGATGTGGTTAATAAATATCTTATAGAAAGGAGAACCTAATGCCTACTATCAACCAGTTAGTACGCGAAGGACGGCACAGCGCTGTCAAGAAGTCCGGCGCTCCCGCTCTGGGTAAGGGAATGAACGCTCTGAAGAGAGAGCTCGTGGACAACAATTCCCCCCAGAAGAGAGGCGTGTGCACCTCTGTGAAGACGGTGACACCGAAGAAACCGAACTCCGCGCTGCGTAAGGTCGCCAGAGTCCGGCTGACCAACGGCATCGAAGTATCGGCGTATATTCCTGGGATCGGTCACAACCTCCAGGAGCACAGCGTCGTTCTGATCCGTGGCGGCAGAGTCAAGGACCTGCCTGGTGTGAGATATCACATCATCCGGGGCACCCTGGACACCGCCGGCGTCGCCGACAGAGGCCAGGCCCGTTCCAAGTACGGCGCCAAGAGGCCGAAGAAGAAGTAAGTCTGGAATACTTTTTGATCGGGAACGATCGAGCTCTTGATATAGTTAGGCATTACGATTTCTAATATATATTGAGCGCCGCGGCCCGAACGGGGAACGGATGACTTTTGTCCCCCCG
>CACZTH010000099.1 GCA_902784035.1 uncultured Eubacteriales bacterium | reverse complement strand
GGGCTGAGCAGTCCGAGAGGCGGACCGGATGCCCGGGCCGCCTTTTGTCTATAAGGAGAACCTATGAACGAATTCACATTGAAATACGGATGCAATCCCAATCAGAAGCCGGCCCGGATCTTCATGGAGGACGGGAAGGATCTGCCGGTCACGATCCTGAGCGGGCGGCCGGGTTACATTAATTTCCTCGACGCCCTGAACAGCTGGCAGCTGGTCCGGGAGCTCAGCCAGAGCCTGCGTCTGCCGGCGGCTGCATCTTTCAAGCACGTCAGCCCGACCTCGGCGGCGGTGGCCGTGCCCATGAGCGGGGAATTGAAGCGGGCATGCTTCGTGGATGATATTGAGGGGCTGGACGATTCGCCGCTGGCCACAGCCTACGCGAAGGCGCGGGGCACGGATCGGATGTCCTCATTCGGCGACTGGATCGCCCTGAGTGACGTCTGCGACGAGGCAACAGCCCGGATCATCAAGCGGGAGGTGTCTGACGGGGTCATCGCGCCGGGCTTTACCGATGAGGCGCTGACGCTGCTCCGGCAGAAGAAGAAGGGCCGCTACAACATCATCCAGATCGACCCGGAATATGAGCCTGACTGGCTGGAGCGGAAGCAGGTCTTCGGCATCACCTTCGAACAGAAGCGGAATGACTACCGGGTCGGCCCGTCGGATCTGACGGAGATCGTGACGAAAACAAAATCCCTCCCGGAGGACGCTCGCAGAGACCTGGTGGTCGCCCTCGTTACGCTGAAATATACTCAGTCCAATTCTGTGGTCTACGCGGAGGCCGGCCAGGCCATCGGCGTGGGCGCCGGCCAGCAGTCCCGGATCCACTGCACCAGACTGGCAGGAAATAAGGCGGACTTCTGGCACCTTCGCCAGACAGAACGGGTTCTGGACCTGCCGTTCCGGCCGGAACTGGGCCGGGCAGAGCGGGACAACGCCATCGATGTCTATCTCGGGGAAGAGGCTCAGGATGTCCTGGCGGACGGCAGCTGGCAGCAGATCTTCACGGAGCGGCCCAGGCCCTTCACCCGGGAAGAGAAACGGGCCTGCCTGGATCGGGTGACGGGCGTGGCCTTAGGCAGCGACGCTTTCTTCCCCTTCGGCGACAACATCGAGCGGGCCCATAGGAGCGGCGTTTCCTATATCGCTCAGCCCGGCGGTTCGGTCCGCGATGATAATGTCATCGAGACCTGCGATAAATACGGTATGACCATGGTGTTCACAGGCATGCGCCTGTTCCACCACTAGGAGAAGAGAAGGAGGCAGACAGCCGATGAATGTAATGGTGATCGGAGGCGGCGGCAGAGAGCATGCCATCATCAAGAAGATTAAGCAAAGCCCGAAGGTGGATCATATCTACGCTCTTCCCGGAAACGGCGGCATCGCCCGGGACGCGGAATGTGTTCCCATCGGGGCGGAGGATCTCCCGGCGATCGTGGATTTCGCGAAGACCCATCCTGTGGATTTCGCCGTGGTGGCCCCGGACGACCCCCTGGTCATGGGCCTGGTGGACCTGCTTCAGGCGGAGGGGATCCCCTGTTTCGGGCCGAATAAGCGGGCAGCCATCATCGAGGGAAGTAAGGCCTTCTCGAAGGACCTCATGAAGAAATATGGCATTCCGACAGCGGAATATGAGACCTTCACAGATATGGATCAGGCCATGGCCTACGTGGAGACCTGCGCCGTTCCGGTGGTGGTCAAGGCAGACGGTCTGGCGAAGGGGAAAGGCGTCCTGATCTGTGAGACCCGGGAGGCCGCCATCGAGGCTGTGAAAACCATGATGGAGGATAAGGCTTTCGGTGAGAGCGGCGCCACAGTGGTCATCGAGGAGTTCCTGGAAGGGCCGGAAGTCTCCGTCCTCTCCTTCACCGACGGAAAGACCCTGATCCCCATGATTTCTTCCATGGATCACAAGCGGGCGCTGGACGGCGACAAGGGCCTGAACACAGGCGGCATGGGCACCATCGCCCCTAATCCTTACTATACGCCGGAAGTGGCGGAGGCCTGCGAGGAGGAGATCTTCCTGCCGACCATGCTGGCCATGAACCGGGAGGGCCGGTCCTTCTCCGGCTGCCTCTACTTCGGCCTGATGGTGACGAAGGATGGCCCGAAGGTCATCGAGTATAACTGCCGGTTCGGAGATCCCGAGGCCCAGGTGGTTCTGCCCCTGCTGGAGAGTGACCTCTTCGATATCATGCTCCATGTGGCCGATGGGACCCTGGCGGACGCGGACGTCCGTTTCGCGGAAGATGAGGCTGCCTGCTGTGTGGTCATGGCGACGAAGGGATACCCCGGTTCTTATGGCAAAGGCTATCCGCTCTCGATCCCGGACGATCTAGGCACGGTCTATGTCGCCGGCGCGAAGAAGCTGGAGGACGGCAGCCTGGTTTCCAACGGCGGCCGGGTCCTGGGCGTAACGGAGCGGGGAAAGGACCTGCCTGAAGCCATTCAGAAGGCCTACGCCGACATCTCTGAAATCAGCTTCCCGGACGGTTTTTACAGAAAAGACATCGGTCAGCGGGCGCTGGCCGCATTGAAAGAGGAGGAGTAAATGGTATACAGGATCTATGTAGAGAAGAAGCCGGCCTTCGCCAGCGAGGCGGCTGGCCTCCTGAAGGAGGCCAGAAACATCCTCCAGATCTCCGGGCTCACGGGCCTTCGGGTCATCAACCGCTATGACGCGGAGAACCTGTCGAAGGAACTTTTTGATTCCGTCATCGATACGGTCTTCTCGGAGCCGCCTGTGGATGACGCTTTCACGGAGCTGCGGACCGGGAAGGGCGACCGGGTCTTCGCGGTGGAGTACCTGCCCGGTCAGTTTGACGCCCGCGCCAACTCCGCGGCGGAATGCATTCAGCTGATCTCCAGAGAGGATCGTCCGGAGATCCGCACCGCTAAGATCTATGTGCTCTCCGGCGACCTGTCTGAGGAGGATGTGGCGGTCTTCAAGAATTACATCATCAACCCCGTGGAGGCGAGGGAGGCTTCTCTGGAGCCCTTCGAGACCCTGAAGATCAACTACGACATCCCCACAAGCGTGGACACCCTGACCGGCTTCGACCAGATGGATCAGGCCGCTCTTCAGGATTTTCTGACCAGCCATGGACTGGCCATGGATCTGGCGGACCTGACCTTCGTCCAGGAATATTTCCGGGATGAGGAGAAGCGGGATCCGACCATCACGGAGATCCGGGTCATCGATACTTACTGGTCTGATCACTGCCGCCACACGACCTATAACACGACGCTGGACAGCGTTCATTTCCCAGACGAGACCCTGCAGAAGGCTTATGAGGACTATATGGACACCCGGAAGGCCCTGGGCAGGACCAAGCCGGTGACCCTGATGGACATCGGCACCCTGGCGGCGAAATACCTCCGGAAAACAGGACAGCTGGAGAAGCTGGACGCCTCGGAGGAGATCAATGCCTGCACCGTGAAGATGGACGTGAACGTGGACGGGAAGACCGAGAAATGGCTGCTCCTGTTCAAGAACGAGACCCACAACCATCCGACGGAGATCGAGCCCTTCGGCGGCGCGGCCACCTGTATCGGCGGTGCCATCCGGGATCCGCTGTCCGGCAGGAGCTATGTCTACGCGGCCATGCGGGTGACCGGCGCGGCGGATCCGCTGAAGCCGGTATCTGAGACCATGGAGGGCAAGCTGCCTCAGCGGAAGATCGTCACCACCGCGGCGGACGGATACAGTTCTTATGGCAACCAGATCGGTCTGGCCACGGGGATCGTCGATGAAGTTTATCATCCGGGCTACGCGGCGAAGAGGATGGAGATCGGCGCGGTCATCGCTGCGGCTCCTGAAGAGAACGTCCGCAGGGAGCGGCCCCAGGCCGGGGATGTGGTCATCCTTCTCGGCGGCCGGACCGGAAGGGACGGTATCGGCGGCGCCACAGGCTCTTCGAAAAAGCATACCCTGGAGTCTCTGGAGACCTGCGGGGCGGAGGTCCAGAAGGGCAACGCCCCTGAGGAGAGAAAGCTCCAGCGCCTGTTCCGGAACCCGGAAGCCTCGAAGATGATCAAGCGCTGCAACGACTTCGGCGCGGGCGGTGTGTCCGTCGCCATCGGCGAACTGGCCCCTGGCCTGGACATCGACCTGAATAAGGTCACGAAGAAATATGAGGGCCTGGATGGCACAGAGCTGGCCATTTCCGAATCCCAGGAAAGGATGGCCGTGGTGGTCGCCGCCGAGGACGCGGACCGCTATATCGAACTGGCCCACGGGGAGAACCTGGAAGCGACGAAGGTGGCTGTGGTCACGGAGGATCCCTACCTGACCGAACGCTGGAACGGAAAAACCATCGTCCATATCTCCCGGGCCTTCCTGGATACGGATGGCGTGGAAAAGCATATCGACGCCGTCTGCGCGCCCAGAAAAGCGTATGAGAAGGAGATTCCCCAGGATTTCGCCGCCGGTATGAAGGCGCTGGCCGGTGATCTGAATGTATGCTCTAAGAGGGGCCTGGGCGAGGAGTTTGACAGCACCATCGGCCGCGGCACCGTCCTGATGCCCTATGGCGGCAAATACCAGAAGACCCCGATCCAGGCCATGGTCAACCTGATCTCCGTGGAGGAGGGCCATACGGATACCGTATCCGCCATGGCCTGGGGATACAATCCCATGATCACCAGCCAGGACCCTTACAGCGGCGCGTACCTGGCGGTGGTTGAGTCCGTCTCCAAGCTGATCGCCTCCGGTGCTTCCTTCGAGGACACCTATCTGTCCTTCCAGGAATACTTCGGACGGCCCGGTGATGTGCCTGAGCGGTGGGGCAAACCCCTGGCCGCCATGCTGGGCGCCTTCAAAGCCCAGAAAGAGCTGGGGATCGCGGCCATCGGCGGAAAGGACAGCATGAGCGGCACGTTCGAGACGCTGGATGTCCCGCCGACCCTGGTCTCGTTCGCGGTTACCACGGATCAGGCGGAACATATCATCTCGCCGGAATTCAAGCGTCCGGGAGACAAGCTGGTCCTCCTGGTCCCCGAAAAAGACGCGGATGGCCTGCCCACTGCGGACTCCCTGAAGGCGGTCTATGCTAAGGTCCATGACCTGATCGTCTCCGGAAAGGTCCAGGCGGCCTATACGCCCTGTTTAGGCGGTATCGCGGAGGCAGTGCTGAAGATGGCCATCGGAAACGGGATCGGCTTCCGCTATGAAACGGGTCTTTCCAATGATCTGGTCTTCGGCTACTGCTATGGCGGCTTCCTTCTGGAAGTTTCTCCCGAGGAGCAGGTCGACGGCGCGGTCGTCGTCGGCAGCCTGACCGAGAAAGCGGCCATCGAGAAGGACGGGGAGCTTCTGAGTCTCGAAGAGCTGACGAAGATCTACGAGGACAAGCTGGAGCCCATCTATCGGTGCAATATCGAGACGAAGGAAAATCCCAGCGAGACCTTCACTTTCCACGGCAAGGCCTCCTGCATCCACGCGCCTGGTACGACGGCGCAGCCTCAGGCTCTTATTCCGGTCTTCCCCGGCACCAACTGCGAGTATGATACGGCCAAGCAGTTCCGGGACGCCGGCGCGAAGGCGGAAGTCTTCATCATCAATAACCTGTCCGCGGAAGCGGTTTCCCGGTCCGTGGAGGCGTTCAGCCAGAAAATCCGTTCTTCTCAGATCATCATGATCCCGGGCGGTTTCTCCGGCGCTGACGAACCGGATGGCTCCGGAAAGTTCATCACGTCTTTCTTCCGGAATGACGCCATTAAGGAAGCGGTCACAGACCTGCTGGATGAGCGGGGCGGTCTCATGGCCGGCATCTGCAATGGCTTCCAGGCGCTGATCAAACTGGGACTGGTGCCCTATGGCAAGATCGTGGATCCGACAGCTGACTCACCGACGCTGACCTTTAATGAGATTAAACGTCACCAGTCTAAACTGGCCCGCACCCGGGTAGCGTCTGTGAAGTCTCCCTGGATGAAGTACTGCGGGGAAGGGGAGGTCTACACGATCCCCATCTCCCACGGAGAAGGCCGGTTCATCGCCTCTGAGGAGGAGATCCGGGCGCTTGCGGAGAATGGGCAGATCCTGACCCAGTATGTGGATCCGGAAGGCAGGGTATCCAACGCCATCCAGGACAATCCAAACGGCTCCTTCTACGCTGTCGAAGGTATTACCTCGCCGGACGGCAGGGTCCTGGGTAAGATGGGCCATTCTGAGAGAATCGGCGACCAGGTTTACGGCAGTCTCTATAAGAACGTGCCGGGCAACCAGGATATGAGACTCTTCCAGGCGGCCGTAGAGTTCTTCAAGTAAAATTATCTTACATCCGCGGATTCTCCGGGTGGATTATAGATAAACATATTTAACATTATACAGGGATGCGGAATCGCTGTCCCTGTATTTTATTTGGATTGGTGTTGATATTTTAGTTAGATAAGACTATCATTAATAAGAGATAAATGTTAGATGATTTTAATCGATGATTCGCAGAAGAAGATCGGAAGGCTGTCGATGAATGAGGAGAATGTGAGGGACGCCAGGGAAAAGCTGCTGGAGGCGGGCGCCGCTGCCTTCCTGGACAAAGGCTATCAGGGCGCGTCGCTCCGTCAGATCAGCGCCGCATCCGGGATCTCTACGGGTTCGGTATATTTCTTCTTTCGAAGTAAGGAAGGGTTGTTCGACGCTCTGGTCCGAGATACCTATCTCCAGCTCCAGAAGAGAGGATCTGAAGAGCTTCTGAGGGTTTTCTTCGACGCCGGGGATCCGGAATGCACCGCCAGCCTTCTCCGGTATCTATGGGGTCATCGCTCTGTTCTTCTGCTCCTGCTCGGGAGATCGGCCGGTACGAGATATGAGACGTTCCGCGACGAGCTGATTGATGAAGCTGCCCGTGTCTGGGCAGCCCGTTCTGGAAGTGGGAACGGCCAGGATACGGACGCCAGGTGCGCTCATTGCCTGGCTGCCATGGAAATGGAAGGGTTCCTGGTGTTTCTTTCAGGAAGTCGGTCTCAGGCGGAATTGATGGAGGGAATCGATTTCCTTCGGTCCTGGGCGCATTCAGCCGCGGGCGGGCTGTCGGTCGGCGGCTCCGCCTCCGCGAAGGGCGGAGGCGCTGGAGGACTCGGAGGCGCTGGAGGACTCGGAGTGGACGGCTTTCACTGCTCCATGGTATAATCAGGATATCGGGGGTATGGAGAATGCTCAGATTCTCCAGAAGCGATATCAAGCCGAATGGAGGGCTACATGAAGAAGAAAATGTCTCTGATTGACCGGGATGACTGCGCCGCCCTGGTCATCGATCATCAGGTCAAGCTGCTGCCTCAGATCCATGACCATGAACATCTGACTCATGAGATCGCCAAGACGGTAAAGGGGCTTCGGGCCCTGGATATTCCCATCCTCGTGACCCAGCAGTATACGAAAGGGATGGGGGAAACAGACCCTGAGGTTCAGGCGGCTCTGGGAGAGTTTCATCCAATCGAAAAGACAAGCTTCAGCTGCATGGCCAACCAGGACTTCCGGAAGGCCCTGAAGGCCCTGGACAGGCATACAGTCATCATTCTGGGGATTGAGGCGCATATCTGTGTGATGCAGACCGCGCTGGACCTGATGCGGGATGGTTACCGGGTGGTGACTGTGAATGACTGCATCGGCAGCCGGGCGTCGATTAATAAGGAGGTTGCTCTTCGCAGGCTGCTGCACGCGGGCGCTGTGCCGTCGACCAGTGAGATGGTTCTGTATGAACTGATGCGGACCTCCGAAGATGACGCTTTCAAGACCATTCTCAACCTGGTCAAGTGAGGGACGGAGATTTCGAAAAGACGTTTCTCGAAAAAACTGTCTCTCGATGAGCAGGGGATGCGCTTCGGGCGTTCTGGAGAGATGCGGCGGAAAAGAGCGGCGAGACGAATAACTATTCCTAAAATCATAATTTTGGGAATAGTTATAGGGATAATGACATAATAGAGCTATAAGAAATAAGATAATATAAGATAATATATTTTATATTAAATATGGCGAGACGGTCTTACGACTGACTCGCCTTTTTCGTTCGACTGCCACGCATAAGAGGAACGCAAGCGAATTGGCAGCAGAACAGCCTGTTCGGCG
>CACZTH010000098.1 GCA_902784035.1 uncultured Eubacteriales bacterium | reverse complement strand
CCTTATCCACAAGCTTCAGCTTCAGCGCCTCCAGCTCTCCGCCGGTCACCTGCTTCTGATCACCATAATCGTCGTCCTGGTCCAGGATCTCTTCTGTCTGAGCTTCCTTCGCTTCCATCGACTTCGAGGCCGCCGCCTTCTTCGTTTTCTTCTCTGCCATGGATTCTCCTACCTGTACTCCTTCAGCTTCCGCTGTACATCCATCAGTTCTTCGGTCAGTTTCCTGGCCGCTTCCCCATTCTCTTCCTCATCCGCCATGGACAGCATGGCGAGCAGTTCTCTTTCCCGGGCGGAGATCTTCTCCCTCTCCCAGTCCCGGAGACATTCCCGGAAAACATCTCCCGACCTTCCGGGGTCGATGTGTGTATGATCCAGGACTTCCTGGAGGGCCGCGAGGTCCTCATCGTCCATCCGGTCCTGGAGAAGCCGGACATTCGGCCGTTTCCCGCCTGATGCCGCCTGCCGGACCGTTTCGAACAGACGCATCCCCTGATCTGTTTCGAATATTGCTTCTTTACCCTGAATCTGGGCTAAATAATCGGGCTCTGACAAAAGGATCTTCAGAATGGTCCTTTCCCGCCGGGTCACGGCCGCCCGGCGGAAGGCCGACGCCCCGCCGTCCAAGCCTGCGCCGGGCCCCTGGCCCGCGTATTGGCGGGGGCCAGACTGCCCGGACGAAGTCCCCGCGGCGCCGCCGGAGCCCCGCGCTTCCACCCGCTGTCTATCAGGCCGCGGGTTCATGGGCCCGGCCGGCCCGCGCGGCGGCTGCTTCCTGCTCTCTTCCTCCATCCGGCTGACCTCCCGCTGGAGGGCGGCCTCCGAAATGCTCATGTCCCGGGAGACCTTCTTCGTATACTCGTCCTGCTCCACCGGATCCAGGTCCGCCAGGATCTGAGCCGCCTTCTTCAGATAGCCGATCCGGCCTTCGCTGGTCGATACATCGAAAGATTCCTTCGCGGAGGCCAGCTTATAATCCCCATAAGGAAGGGCCCCGTCGATCAGGTGGAGGAAAGCCTCCTTCCCATGCGCCTTCACATACTCATCCGGGTCCTTTCCGTCGGTGACATGGAGGACCCGGACCCTCAGATCCTGGGCCTTCAGGACCTCGATCCCCCGCAGGGCCGCCTTCCGGCCGGCGGCGTCCGCGTCATAGGACAGGACCACGTCCTTCGTATACCGGTGAAGGAGCCGGGCCTGGTTCTCGGTCAGGGCCGTCCCCAGGGAGGCGCAGACATTCTCTATCCCGCTCTGGAAGAGACTGATGGCGTCCATATAGCCCTCTACCATGATCATGAAGCCCATCCTCCCGGCCCCTGTCCTGGTGATGTTCAGGCCGTAGAGGTTGTTCTTCTTCTGGAAAACCCTGCTCTCCGGGGAGTTCAGGTATTTCGCGGGCACATCCTTCTCCAGGGCGCGGCCGCCGAAGCCGATCACCTTCCCGGAGGTATTGATGATGGGGAACATGACCCGGTCCCGGAACCGGTCATGCATCCGTCCTCTGCTCCGGACGCAGAGCCCAAGCTCCTCCAGGATCTTATCTTCCACCCCCTTCGACTTCATGTAGCGGTAGAGACTGTCCCAGGACCCGTCCGCGTATCCGATGCCAAACCGTTTCAGGGTCTTCGGGGTCATTCCCCGCCCCTTCATATACGTATAGCCGGGATTGGGGCCGCCGGTGAAGGCACGGTAGAAATATTCCGCCGCCAGACGGTTGACCTCATAATATTTCCGAAGATCCTCGTCCCGGGACCGGCCGGTCTTCTCCATCTTGATTCCGTACTCATCGGCCAGCTTCTCCACCGCCTCGCCGAAGCCCAGGTTGTAGTACTTCTCCATGAACTCGAAAACGTCGCCCTTCGCCCCGCAGCCGAAACAGGTGAAATACTGCCGCTGCTCAGAGACCATGAAAGATGGCGTCTTCTCATGATGGAAAGGACAAAGGCCCTTGAAATTCGATCCGGCCTTCTTCAGCTGAACGGCCCGCCCGATCACATCCACGATATTCACTTGTTCTTTCAGGTTCTGGATCGATGCCTTCGTATATGAACTCATTGAAAAATGTTCGCCGCCGCGCGCGGAATTTCTTTCATCATTCAGGAATGGAAAAACGATCTGGCCGGGCGTTCTCCCGAGTCGGGCCGGCTGCTTCCGCCCGCGCCGCGGGAACCTCGGGCGGGTCCCTTCGGCGGAATCCTACCTGATCGGGCCGAAGATCTTCTCGTAGGAGGTCCGCGCGAACCGGTCCGTCATGCCGGCGATATAATCCTTCACCGCCTCGTGGACGCCGTCCTCCTGGCACAGCTCCTGATGGTCCCCGGGCAGGGCTTCAGGATGGCTGAGATAATAATCGTAGAGACCGGTGATCACCCGCCTCACCTGGCTCAGGTCTCCGGCCTTCTTCACCTCGGGGCTGTGGTAGACCCGGTCAAACATGAAGGACCGCAGCTCGTCCAGCATGGCCTGATGCTCCTCGTCCATCCGGACGAAATCCTTTCCGTCGCTGTATTCCAGGACGTTCTCGATCATGCTGTTAATCCGCTCCCCATGACCGGCTCCGAAAAGGCGGATGGGCCCCTCCGGCAGGTCTGACTGGGAAAGGACCCCGCTCCGGATGGCATCGTCGATGTCATGGTTGATGTAAGCGATCCGGTCGCTGATCTTCACGATCTGGCCCTCCAGGGTGGCGGCCGGCAGGTTCCCGGTGTGGTTCAGAATACCGTCCCGGACCTCGAAGGTCAGGTTCATGCCCCGGCGGCAATTTTGGAACTCCAGCCGGTCAACCACCCGGAGACTCTGTTCGTTGTGACGGAAACCGCCCGGGTGAATTTCATTCAGGACCGCTTCTCCATTATGGCCGAAGGGGGTATGACCCAGATCATGACCGAGGCCGATGGCTTCGGTAAGGTCCTCATTCAGGGACAGGCCGCGGGCGATGCTCCTGGCCACCTGGGTGACCTCCAGCGTATGGGTCAGCCGGGTCCGGTAGTGGTCTCCCTCCGGAGCCAGGAATACCTGGGTCTTATGCATAAGCCGGCGAAAGGCCTTCGAATGAATGATCCGGTCCCGGTCCCGCTGGAAAACCGTCCGGAAGGGGCAGGGCGCTTCCTCGGCCGCCCTGCCCCTGCTGTTCACGGACAGGGTGGCCTTCGGACTGAGCCAGGCCGCTTCCCTGGCTTCCAGATCGCCGCGTTTCTGCATGTCGTCCTCCTCCCAGCTGTCAGGTCACTGTTGTCAGGTCACTGTTTCCGGTTTACAGGCTGCCGGCCGCCGGCGGCCCTCCAACGTCTCCGGCCTTCAGACCCCGGTGTGCCCGAAGCCGCCGTTCCCCCGTTCCGTGTCAGACAGGCTGTCGGCCAGGACCAGGTCCACCTGCTCCACCTTCTGGATCACCACCTGGGCGATCCGCTCGCCGGAATGGATGATGAAATCCTCATCGCTCCAGTTGATTAAGGGGACCTTCACCTCTCCCCGGTAATCAGAATCGATGGTCCCGATTCCGTTCACCAGTCCGATGCCGTGTTTAATGGCCAGGCCGCTCCTGGCCCGGACCTCCGCTTCATAGCCCTCCGGGACCTCAAAGAAAAGGCCCGTGGGGACCAGGGCCCGCTGCCCCGCCTTCAGGGTCAGAGGAGCGTCCAGCCAGGCCCGAATGTCGAAACCCGCCGCTCCGGTCGTCTCGTAGGCGGGCACGGCGCCGCTTCTGCTGATGATCTTCATTTCCATGTGTCTCTCTCCTGTCTATCTGCCCGTCAGCCGCCGGAGGTCCGTTCTTCTTCCGGAGACCACCGAAACAGAATACTGGTCGAAGTCACAGATCATTTCTTTCGCCTCTGCCAGGTCATCCAGAGTCACGGCGTCATAGCCAGCCACCACTTCCTCCGGCCGGAAGACCTTCCCTAAGAGAAGGGCGTTCCGCCCGTTGGCAACCATCCGAGAGGAGGTGCTCTCCTGGCTGAATACATATCCCGCCTTCAGCTGTTCCCTGGCGCTGTCGAGTTCTTCCTGAAGGATCTCCCCTTCCGCCAGCGTTTTCAGCTCCTCCCGGACAGCCTGGAGGGTCTTTCCCGTATTCTCCGGGCTGACAGCGGCATAGATCTCGAAATAGCCATCATCCGCGAAGGTGCCTAAGGAAGAATAGACTGTGTAGCAGAGGCCCATCTGCTCTCTCAGATGCTGGAAGAAGCGGGAGCTCATTCCGCCGCCCAGGAGGCCTGACAAAATCTGAAAGACATAGGACCGGTCGTCCTGGAGCGTCACGCATTTCGTGCCCATACAGATATGACACTGCTGGATCTCCCGGGTGGCCGCCCGGAGGGCCGGCTGATAGGGAGCCTGAAAATGGCCCCGGTCCGGCCTTTCCGCCCGCCGGGACTGGAAGCGGCCCTCGAAGAAGGAGCAGATCTCATCGGGGTCGAAATTGCCGGCGACCGAAACGACGAACGCGTTCCTCGCGTACATCCGTTCCACATAATCCCGCATCACAGGATGGGTGATCCGGGCCAGGGCTGTCCGGCTGCCGATCACGGAATTGGCCAGAGGCGTTCCCGCGAAAAGCATGTCCACCAGGTTGTCATGAGCCACGTCTTCCGGGGTGTCCTCCCCCATCTTCAGCTCCTCCAGGACCACCCGGCGCTCCCGGTCCAGTTCTTCCTTCTGGAACAGGGAATCCTCCAGCATGTCGCAGATGACCTCCGCGGCCTCCAGAACATGGTCCGAAGTGGATTTCGCGTAGTAACAGGTGGCCTCCTTCCCGGTGAAAGCGTTCATCTGCGCCCCGATCCGCTCCATGTCTGTGGAAATCGCGCGGGCATCCCGCTTATGGGTGCCCTTAAACATCATGTGCTCCACGAAATGCGAAATGCCCGCGCTCCGTTTCTCTTCGTCCACAGCGCCGGTCTTCACCCAGACGCCGACAGACACCGAGGAAAGGCCGGGCATCTGCTCCATTACCACACGTACGCCGTTCGATAAAGTTCTTTCACTGATCATGCTCTGTCCATATCTCTCCGGGGCTCCGCCCCTTACTCTTCTCTCGTACAGTTATTCATACCCCGTTCCGGACAGATTACTCAGCTGAGGTCGGTGGTGTCAGCGAAAGACAGAACGAAATCACTGAGTTCATAGGATAAGGCATCGTTGAAATCCAGGTCCCAGCTGTCTCCGCCCAGGGCTTCTTCCCTTCCCAGGACCAGGGCGTCCCTGACCGGCATCATGGTTTCCCTGCCGTCAGACTGGTTGACACATTCAACATTATCGGTAAGCGAATACCAGTCCCGGAATTTCCCGATCTCGAACGCGAGCTGAGTCTCTAATTCATCTCTGTCCATGTCATCATCGGTATCCCGGGCGGAAACGGCCATGCCGCTCATGACCCTTTTAATGTTCTCGACCAGCGTGAAGAAATCAGTTTCCGTATCCGGAATCGACTTCTCCAGCTCATTAAAGTAACTGTCCGTGAGCTCAGAGAAAGTTCCCAGGTCCAGGTCTCTCAGGAGTTCCGCGATCAGGTCCTGGTCGATGTCCTCGTCCGACTCGAACAGCTCCGCGATATTCTCGAAATACTGAAAATCATCACCGGTCTCGATGTCCAGCATCTCGTAAAACGTCTCTTTCTCCATGGTCTTACCTCCCGCCCAGATCCAGGTTCTTAAACCGGATGTTCCGCTTCTTCGCGCCGTCTCCGAGCAGCTGCCGGGTCATCCGGAGGAAGCTGTCGGACAGGTCGCTGGCGTAAAAGATATTTTCCCGCTCGTTCGTCTCATCGGCCTGAAGGTCCCGGTCCCGGAGCTCATTCCCCAGCGCGACGGCCAGCTCCTTCGAGGAGCTGATCAGCCGGATACCGGGATAGAGCCTCCTCAGGTTCCCGCTGATCAGCGGATAATGGGTACAGCCCAGGACCAGGGTGTCGATCCGATTGTCCCGGATGAAATCATCCAGATAATAGTGGATGGTCATGTCCATGATGGGATGGTCGACGATTCCTTCCTCAATCAGGGGAACGAACATGGGACAGGCCTTCTGATAAAGGTGTGTGACCTCAGGCGCCGCCCGCCGGATGGCCTTCGGGTACATTTCTGTGGAGACTGTGGCCTTCGTGGCCAGGATCCCGATCCGGTCCGAGGGGGAGCAGACAGCCGCCACCATCTGACTGGTGGCGTCGATGGTCCCCAGAACAGGAATATCCGGATAGGCGGCCTGAAGAACCTCCAGACTGGTGGCGCTGATGGTGTTGCAGGCGGCGGCCATCAGCTTCACATCATGGGCCGCCATGAAAGCGCCAATCTCCAGGGTGAACTGGCGGATGGTCTCCGGGGCCTTCGACCCATAGGGGGTCCTGGCCGTGTCTCCGAAGAAAATCACCCGCTCGTTCGGGAAGAGGTCCATGATATAAGGGACGCTGGTGAGTCCGCCCACGCCTGAATCGAAGATGCCGATGTAGCGATTGTCCATGCCGAACGCTTCCTTTCGAAAATTGCTGTGCCTAATATTATACTGGATTTCCTTCGTAATTCAATGACTACCGCTCTCCTTCATGAAATTGCTCCCATCCCCGCCTGTATAATGATATAATTGGTACCAGTTCTGAAAGAGATCGAACAGATACAGAAGAAGCAGATAACAACAGGAGGCATCATGTCAGACCAGACCATCCGTCAGAGAGACGAGATCGAAGAGAAATATAAATGGGACATCGCGTCCATGTACAGCGGCGCTGAGGATTGGAAGCGGGACCTGGATGAAGCGCTGAAGGGGGCCGAGGATTTCCAGCGCTATCAGGGGCTTCTGGGCGGTTCCGCCGAGACCCTGGCCGACGCCCTGGACGCGGAGAGCCGTTTCAGCCAGAAGCTGGAGAAGGTATACGTCTACGCCCGGATGAAACTGGATGAGGACAACCGGGACGCCGCCCAGCAGGAAATGAATGAGCAGGCGGGCACCGCCATTGCCCGGATCTCCGCCCTGACCAGCTGGATGACCCCTGAAATCATCCGAATTCCGGAGGAGACCCTCCGTTCCTTCCTGGAGCAGGAGCCCCGCCTGCAGGTCTACCGGCATGTCCTGGAAAGCGCCATCCGGGAGAAGGCCCATGTCCTCTCTCCTGAGAACGAGAACATCCTGGCCCAGCTCAGCGAAGTCCTGGGCTCTCCGGACACGGTCTTCACCATGCTGAACGACGCCGACCTGAAGTTCGGCGAAATTACCGACGAAGAGGGAAACCGGGTCCCCCTGACCCACGGCAATTATATTAAATTCATGCGGTCGGCCGACCGGGCGGTCAGAAAGGATGCCTATGACCACTGCTACGCCGCCTATGAGGGCCTGATCAATACGCTGGCCGCCAATTACAGCGCGAATGTGAAGACCGACGTCATTTCCGCCCGGCTCCGCCACTATCCTTCCGCCCGCGCCGCCGCCCTTTCCGGCGGCAACATCCCGGAATCCGTCTACGACAGCCTGGTTGAGTCCGTCGATCAGACCCTGCCCGCGCTCCACGACTATATCGCCCTCCGTAAGGAGCTGCTGGGCCTGGACGAGCTTCGGATGTATGACATCTATGTGCCCCTGACCAGCCTGAAAGAGGAGAAGATCCCCTTCGATCAGGGCGTGGAACTGGCGAAGAAGGGGCTGGCCCCGCTCGGAGAAGACTACCTGGCCCAGTTCCAGAAGGGCATCGAGGACCGGTGGATCGACATCTATGAGAACGAGGGGAAAACCTCCGGAGCCTACAGCTTCGGTTCCTACGACAGCAAGCCCTTCGTCCTCCTGAATTATGACGAGACCCTGAACGACGTCTTCACCATCGTCCACGAGATGGGTCATTCCATGAATTCCTATTATACCCGGAAGACCCAGCCCTACATCTACGGGGGCCACCACATTTTCACCGCCGAGGTCGCGTCCACGGTCAACGAGACCTTCCTCATGAAATATCTGCTGGAGACCACCCAGGACCCGGAGCAGAAGAAATATCTCCTGAACATGTATATCGAGGCCTTCCGTACCACCCTGTTCCGCCAGACCATGTTCGCCGAATTCGAGCAGGCGGCCCATGTCCACTGCGCGGAGGGCGGCGGCCTGTCCGCCAAGTGGCTGTCCGACACCTACGATGCCCTGAATAATAAATACTTCGGGCCAGCCCTGACGCCGGACAGGCAGATCCGCTACGAATGGGCCAGGATCCCCCACTTCTACCGGAGCTTCTATGTCTACCAGTACGCCACCGGCTATTCCGCCGCCAACGCCATCGTCTCGAAGATCCTGAAGGAGGGAGCGCCAGCCCGTGACGCCTACCTGAAGTTCCTGGCGTCCGGCAGCTGCGACGACCCGGTGGAGCTCCTGAAGATCGCCGGCGTCGACATGGCGTCGAAGGAACCGGTCGCCCTGGCCATGGAGACCTTTAAGGGCCTGGTGAAAGAATTCCGCCGGCTGACCACTGAGAAATAAGAGGACGCGGCGGCGGACGAAGCCTCGATGAAACGTCGATGAAGCGCCGGCCGCCCGCCGGGCAGCCTTTGTCCCTGCTTCCCCAGAAAGGACCCCATGAGCAAGCACGTATTCATATACTCCAACAAACGGCAGCGGTCCCTGGACCTGGCCCAGTCTCTCCGGGAAGAACTGGAAGCCCGGGGCGTAGCTGTCGATGAAGCGCCCGGCGCCGGCACCGACGCCATCCTTTGTATCGGCGGCGATGGCGCCTTCCTCCACCTGATCCATGATTTCGACCTGCCGGAGAACCCGG
>CACZTH010000097.1 GCA_902784035.1 uncultured Eubacteriales bacterium | reverse complement strand
GAACCCCCAGTCCATCCGGGACGCCATGTACGGCGTGGATTACATCTTCCACGCGGCGGCGCTCAAGCAGGTCCCTTCCTGCGAGTTCTTCCCCATGGAGGCGGTCCGGACCAATATCATCGGCACCGACAACATGCTCCACGCCGCTATCGAGGCAGGGGTCAAGCGGGTGGTCTGCCTGTCCACTGATAAGGCGGCCTATCCCATCAATGCCATGGGCATCTCGAAGGCCATGATGGAGCATGTGATCTACGCCAACGCCCGGGTGGCGGCGGAACGGGGAGGAACCGTCATCTGCTGCACCCGCTACGGCAATGTCATGTGCAGCAGGGGATCCGTCATCCCGCTCTTCATCGAGCAGATCCATAGTGGGAAGCCGATCACCATCACGGATCCCAGCATGACCCGGTTTCTGATGAACCTGGATGAGGCTGTGGACCTGGTGAAGTTCGCCTTCGAGCACGCGGAGCCCGGAGACCTCTTCATTCAGAAGGCGGACGCCTCCACCATCGGAGATCTGGCGAAGGGGGTCCAGAAGCTTTTCGGTGACACCGGGACCACGGTCATCGGGACCCGGCATGGGGAGAAGCTTTTCGAGACCCTGATGACCCGGGAAGAACGGCTCCGGTCCCACGACATGGGCCTTTACTATCGGGTGTCCGCCGACGGCCGGGACCTGAACTACGATCAGGCCGTGGTGGGCGCGGATGAGGTGAAGACCATGGCGGACGAGGCCTATACCAGTCAGAATACCAAGCTCCTGGACGTGGATGGGGTCGTGCGGAAGATCCTGACCACCCAGTATGTCCAGGACGAGCTGAATGGCCGCCACCACGAGTTTTAAGGAAGGAGAGGACCATGATCTACAGATTTCCCCTGAGGAACGTGAAGGATATGCTGCTGAACCAGATCGGGAACAATTTCTTCCGGTCCATCGATGATGAGATGCTGATCACCAAGCATTTTTCGAAGGTTCTGGAACGGCTGGAGGAAAATGTTTCGAAGAATGATAATAAATATTATTACAGGCTGGAAGAGGAGGGAAAAAGAGAGGCCTATTTCGACCCCCTCCACACCTGCCAGTGGCTCCTCTTCCTCTATCTGACCGCCAATACCATCTACCGGTATGAGGACGAGAAGCGGGAGGCGGCCAGGGTCGTCTGCGATAAGATCTATGGTCAGTCGAAGACCGTGTCTGGCTGCGACCTCTATTATGAGGTGGAGATGCCCGTCCACTTCGCCTTCGACCATCCGGTGGGGAGTTTCATGGGCAGGGCGAAATACGGGGATGGCTTCTCCTTCACCCAGAACTGCACCGTGGGCAATGTGAATGAGATCTATCCGGTCATCGGCAGTCAGGTGAGGATGCAGGAGGGGAGCCGGATCCTGGGGAATTCCCACGTGGGGGACGGCTGTGTGATCAGCGCCGGCGCCATGGTCCGGAATGAGGATGTGCCCGCCCATTCCCTGGTCATGGGAAAGAGTCCGCACCTGATCATTAAACCGCTGGTGGAAGCCTGAGCTGGAAGGGGGATAAAATGGAGAAATTAGCGATCGAGGGCGGCAGTCCCGTCAGAGAGAAGAAGATCTTCTACGGCCACCAGTGGATCGATGAAGAGGATATCCAGGCCGTCGAGGCGGTCCTCCGGTCCGATTACCTGACCTGCGGGCCGGCGGCCGAACAGGCCCAGCGGGATCTCTGCGCTTATACCGGCGCGAAATACGCGGTGCTCCTGAACAGCGACACCTCTGCCCTTCATTCCGCCTGCCTGGCTGCCGGCGTGGGCCCCGGGGACGAGGTCATCACGACCCCCATCACCTTCGCCGCCAGCGCCAACTGCGCCTTCTACTGCGGCGCCCGGCCGGTTTTCGCCGACATCGACCCGGAAACCTATGAGATCGACCCGGCCAGCGTCGAAGCCCACATCACCGGGCGGACGAAGGCTGTGGTGGCGGTGGATTACACCGGCGCCCTGGCTGATATCTCCGCCATCCGGAAGATCTGCGACGATCACGGCCTGGTCTATATCGAGGACGCGGCCCATTCCATCGGATCCAGCTTCGAGGGCCGGAAGGTGGGCACCCTGGCGGACATGACCTGCTTCAGCTTCCACCCGGTGAAGACCATCACCGCGGGAGAGGGCGGAGCCGTCCTTACGGATAATAAGGAATTCTATGAAAAGGTCCTTCTGGCCCACGCTCACGGCATCACCCATGACGAGGCCATGATGGAGGACGCTCCCCACGAAGGCCCCTGGGTCTATGAGCAGGTGTCCCTGGGTTATAATTACCGGATGACCGACATTCAGGCCGCGCTTCTTTCCAGCCAGCTGAAGAAACTGGACCGGTTCGGCGCCCGCCGGCAGGAGATCTGCCGCCGCTATGACGCGGCCTTCGGCAGCTTCCCCGAACTGATCCTTCAGAAGGAATACCCGGGCTCCGAGTCCTACCGCCATCTCTACATTCTCCATCTGGACCTGGACCGGCTGACCTGCAGCCGCCGCCAGTTCTTCGACGCCATGAGCGCCGAGGGCGTCCAGTGCCAGATCCACTACGTTCCCACCTATTGGTTCCCCTACTACAGGCGTCAGGGCTACGAGCGGGGACTCTGCCCCAGCGCGGAGGAATATTATAGGGGGATCATGTCCCTGCCCCTGTACCCGAGAATGTCGGATCAGGACGTGGAGGACGTGATCCATGCCGTCACGAAGCTGGTGGAGAATTACCGGAGGTAAGCTGCCGTCGTCAGGAGGAAGAAATGAGATCGATCGCTGTCATCACCGCTAGGGGCGGTTCGAAGAGGATCCCGAAGAAGAACATCCGCGATTTCCTGGGAAAACCCATCATCACCTATTCCATCGAGGCAGCCCGCAAGTCCGGCCGTTTCGACACGGTCATGGTTTCTACGGACAGTGAGGAGATCGCGGGAATCGCCCGGGTGTCCGGCGCCGAGGTTCCCTTTCTCCGGAGCCAGGAGACCAGCGGTGACTTTGCCACCACGGCGGACGTTCTTCAGGAGGTCATGGGCCGATATGAGGAGAGGGGGGCGTCCTACGATCTCCTTTGCTGTCTCTATCCGACGGCCCCTTTCGTGACGGCCGCCAAGCTGGTCCGCGCCATGGACCTTCTGGAGGAGAGCGGGGCCGACAGCCTGATGCCGGTGGTGGCCTTCAGTTTCCCGCCTCAGCGGGGGAACGTGATCCGGAACGGCCGCCTCGCCTACCAGTATCCGGCGTTCGCCGGGACGCGGAGCCAGGACCTGGAACCGGTCTACCATGACTGCGGCCAGTTCTACCTGGTGAAAACAAAGGTTTTTCGGGAGACGGGCAGACTGGTCACGGAGAACACCATCCCCTACATCCTCCCGGAAGAGGAGGTCCAGGACATCGACAATTTCTCCGACTGGGAGCTGGCGGAACTGAAATACAGGGCATTTATGATGAAGAAGGGTGACTGATGTTTCATTTGCATGAGAAAATCGAGAAGGGCGGTGTCTATGTCATCGCCGAGATGAGCGCCAATCATGGCGGGAAGCTGGAGAACGCCCTGGAGATTGTCCGGGAAGTGGCGAAGACCGGGGCCGACTGCCTGAAGATCCAGACCTATACGGCGGACAGCATCACCATCGATTGTGATACAGAAGCTTTTCGGATCCACGGGGGGCTCTGGGACGGCTATAAGCTCTATGACCTGTATCAGGACGCTTCGACCCCCTATGCGTGGCAAAAGGAGAATCTGGAGGAGTGCCATCGACTGGGTCTGGACTTCCTGTCCACCCCCTTCGATCAGGACGCGGTGGATTTTCTGGAAGGGATCGGGGCAGAGGCATATAAGATCGCCAGTTTCGAGCTGGTGGACATTCCCCTGATCGAGTATGCCGCCGGTAAGGGCATGCCCATGATCATCTCCTGCGGGATGGGCAGTGAGGAGGAGATCCAGGAGGCGGTGGACGCCTGCCTGCGGGCGGGGAATGATCAGGTAGTTCTCCTGAAGTGCTGCAGCGAGTATCCGGCCAACTGGAAGGACATGCACCTGGCCAACATTCAGGACATGACGAAATACGGCTTTCCTGTGGGTTTGTCCGACCACAGTGAGGGCGACCTGGCGGCGGTCGTGGGCGTGTCGCAGGGGGCCTCTGTCATCGAGAAGCATGTGAAGCTGGAGGGGGTGGAGAGCGCCGACAGCAAGTTCAGCATGTCCATGGATGACTTCGGGAAAATGGTCCGGGACATCCGGGCGGTGAAGGAGATCATCGGCCAGGTCCATTACGGACCTACGCCGGGGGAGACCGGCAACCTGAAATTCCGCCGCAGCCTGTTCGCTGTGAAGGACATTAAGGCGGGCGAGGTCATCACCCCGGCATTGGTCCGGAGCATCCGGCCCTCTTCTGGCCTGAAGCCGAAATATTACGCCGAGATTCTGGGGAAGACCGCGGCCCGGGACATTCCGTTCGGGACGCCTCTGTCCATGGATCTGTTCGAATAGGGGGCGGGCATGGCAGACCTGATTCCATCCATCGTCACCCGCCGGCTCACCCTACGGAACATCACGGAAGAAGATGGTCCCAGCATCGTGGCCTGGCGGTCAGATCCAGCAGTCTACCGCTATTTTCTGGATCCCAGACCTATCGACCTGGCCGGGCACCTGGCCTGGTTCCGGTTCAGCTACCTGAAGAATGAGGACCGCTGCGACTGGATGGCCTGGACCCGGGACGGACTGCCGGCAGGGGTCTTCGGTATCAGGCGGGAGAATCCAGCCAGTACAGAGGCGGAGATCAGCTACATCCTGGCGCCGTCCCTGCGGGGCCAGGGCTTCGCCAGCGAGGCCATTCAGGCACTGCTGACTTACCTGTCCCTCTGCTGGGGCTGTCAGACGGCCGCCGCGGAGATCCACCGGGACAATGCCGCGTCCATCGCCTTCGCCCGGCGTCAGAATATGGAACCAGCCTCTGCCCGGGACGGTTTCGTGACCTACCGGAAAGCCATCGGCCAGCCCAGCCCGGTCTATATCCGCGCCGACGGCAACCAGCGAATAGGCGCGGGTCACCTCATGCGCTGCCTTTCCATCGCGGACCGGCTTCGGGACCTGGGCCGGCCGCCGGTCTTCCTGACCGGAGATACGGCCGCCAGCGGCCTGATCCAGGAACATGGCTTCTTCGCCCTGTCTATGGACACTCCTTATGACCAGATGGAGCAGGAGCTTCCGGTCCTGGAGAAGGTCCTTCGGAACGGCCGTCCCCAGGTCTTTCTGGCAGACTCCTATTTCGTGACGAAGGCCTACCTCCAGGCGGTCCATGCCCTGGTCCCCACGGTTTATATGGATGACCTGGATCAGGCGGTCTACCCGGTGGACGGCCTCATCAACTACAACATCTATGGCGGCCTCCTGGACTACTCGGACTATGAGAAGACGGGCGCCCGCCTTCTTCTGGGGCCGGCCTACGCTCCCCTCCGGGCGGAGTTTTCGGACATCCGGCCCCGGGTGTTCAGCGGGATCCGGCGGGTTCTGGTCACTTCCGGCGGCACCGATCCGATGGATTTCATCGGACGCTTTCTGGCAGAGATTCTGGGGAAAGAGGCCTTCAGAGACCTGGAATATTATTGCGTCCTCGGCCGGTTCAATCAGAACGCGGACCGGCTCCGGGATCAGTTCCGGAACGAGCCCGGGATCCACCTCCTCCAGAACGTGACGAACATGTCAGATTATATGAAGAAGTGCGACCTGGCCATTTCCGCCGGCGGGTCCACCCTCTATGAGCTGTGCGCCTGCGGCACCCCCACCATCCAGTATACTCTGGCGGACAATCAGTTGGGAGCGGCCCGTGCCTTCTCGGAGCAGGGGCTGATCCCGTGGGCGGGTGACATCAGAACGGATATGGAGGAGAGCTTCCGGGTGATCGAGCGCGAGATGGAGCGGCTTTCAGCGCCCGGTGAATGGGAAGCCAGGACCGCCGCTCTTCAGCGGGTCGTGGATGGCCGGGGAGCCGGGCGGATCGCCCGGGCCCTGCTGGAGATCGGGGGACAGAAGGGCTGAACGCGTGAAGAGAGCGGCCCCCGCGAACGAGGTGGTTCGCGGGGGCCGCTGATTTTTTTGCGGATAGAACGGGAAACGAAGTCCCGCATCAGCTTACAGACCGAAGACCACGCCCGCCACGCCGGCGATCAGGATGACCACCACGGGATGGACCTTCGTCAGCTTGTAGATCACATAGCAGACGGCGGCCAGGAGGATACACTTCCAGTTGAAGAGGGCGGTCAGGCTGCCGGTCTTCTCCCAGACGGGGATCTGGAGGAGGCTGATCTTCGCGACCCCGAGGCCGGCGGAGGCGATCAGGGCTGTGGAGGCGGGGCGGAGGCCGTAGAAGACGCTCTTCACGATGGCGGATTCCTTAAACTTCTGAAGGACGGCCGCCACGATCAGGATCACGATCACGGAGGGCGTGATCAGGCCCAGGGTGGAGACCAGGCCGCCGAAGAGGCCCAGTGTGGTGAAGCCCACATAGGTGGCCATGTTAACGCCTAATGGCCCGGGGGTGGACTCGGACACGGCGATCATGTCGGCGATGTCACTGGTGGAGAACCAGCCGGTCTTCCCGGACATGGCGTACAGGAAGGGGAGGGTGGCCAGTCCGCCGCCGACAGCGAAGAGACCGGTCTTGAAGAATTCCCAGAAGAGATGAAGGGCCAGGATCATGCGTTTCCTCCTTTCCCGTCAGCGTCCGCGCCGCCGGCGCTTTTCTTTCCCCGGAAGTCCGGGCAGAGCAGCCAGCCCGCGAAGCCCGCGGCCACCACCGGAAGGATCGGGGAGACCTTCGTGAAGAGGGCGACTGCCAGGACTGCCGCGAAGATCAGGGCGCAGCGGACATCGATCACGGATTTCTTTCCCAGCTTGATCACGGAGTCCAGGATCAGGACGCAGACGCAGGCCCGGATGCCCGCGAAGGCGTGCCGGACCCAGGCCAGGTGGGCGAAATTGGCCAGGAACAGGGCGATCAGGGTGATGATCACCGCGGAGGGGGCCACGACCCCCAGGGTCGCCACGATCCCGCCCAGGGTTCCGTAGAGCTTCCGGCCGATGAAGGTGGCCGTGTTCACCGCGATGACGCCGGGGGTGCACTGGCCGATGGCGTAATAATCCATCAGTTCCTCCTCCGTCGCCCAGTTTCTCTTCTCCACGACCTCCCGCTGGAGGATGGGAAGCATGGCGTAGCCGCCGCCGAAGGTGACAGCGCCGATGGAGGCGAAGACGAAGAAAAGGTTCAGGTATTTCTTCATGGATGCTCCTCTCAGAGATGTGTTTCTAAGGCCGGGTCAGGGCGCAGGTCCGCCGGTTGTATCCGGAAAAGGATCCCCGGTGAGGAGCCCTTCTCTCTGGCCCGCCTGACAACATTCCCATCTTACCACGAAAAATATTTGATTTCAGCAGAATTAGCGGTAAACTGATAGCGCTAGTGTCAAGAATTGTTCGCAAAAAGTTTCCATTGAGTCCCCGATAATGATCAGGCGGCCTGTTGTTCAAGGATTTTT
>CACZTH010000096.1 GCA_902784035.1 uncultured Eubacteriales bacterium | reverse complement strand
CGGGGGGGGCAGGGACGGAGTGACCTGCCGGCCTCCACCGGCCCTTCGAAAAACGGGGGCGGCCGCCGACGGGGGGCAGGGACGGAGTGACCTGCCGGCCTCCGCCGGCCCTTCGAAAAACGGGGGCGGCCGCCACCGTCCCCGTAAATCACCTTTCCGGCGGACCGGACCGGCCCGGAGGAGCCAGGCGCCGGGACGCCTTCCGATATGTGTTTCCCGCTGGCGCCGAACACGCGCCGGGGAAACTTATTCCTTACTTGCCGGGCTTCCAGGAGCTCTTCAGGCCGACGATCCGGTTGAAGACCTTCTCCTCGTCCGTGCAGAGTTTCGTGTCGGCCACGTAATAGCCGTGACGGAAGAACTGGAATCGCTCGCCCGGCCGCGCCTCCGCCAGGATGGGCTCCGCGTAGCAGATCTCCTCCTCGACGGAACTGGGGTTCAGAACCTCTTCCCCTGCCTCGTCCTCGATCATCAGGTCCCCGTAATTCCGGACACGGATCTTCACCGCCGTGCTGGCCTCCACGAAATGGATGGTTCCCTTCACCTTTCGGCCGTCCGGCGCGTTGCCGCCCCGGCTCTCCGGATCGTAGGTGCAGCGGAGCTCCGTAATGTTCCCGGCCTCGTCCTTCACGACCTCCCGGCAGGTAACCAGATAGGCCCCCTTAATCCGGACCTCATTTCCCGGATACATGCGGAAGTACTTCTTCGGCGGGTTCTCCATGAAGTCCTCCCCGTCGATGTAGAAGGTCCCGGAGAAGGGTACCTTCCGGGTCCCCAGATCAGGATTGTTCCGGTTTTTCTCGATCTCAATCTCCTCCACCCGGCCGGCCGGATAGTTGGTCAGAACGACCTTAATGGGCTTCTCGACCACATGGCGGCTCTCCACCTTATCCTGCAGGTCCTCCCGGACGCAGTGCTCCAGCTGGCCCTGATCCACGAGAGAATTGGCCTTCGCGACCCCGATCTGCTCACAGAAGTTCCGGATGGAAGCGGGGGTGTAGCCCCGGCGGCGGATACCGGCGATCGTCGGCATCCGGGGATCGTCCCAGCCCTCCACGACGCCCTCGTCCACCAGCTTCTTCAGCTTCCGCTTGCTCATCATGGTATGGGTCAGGTTCAGACGGGCGAACTCGATCTGCTTGGGCGGGTTCGGCCAGAAGCCCACCTTCTCCAGGACCCAGTTATACAGAGGCCGATGATCCTCGAACTCCAGGGTGCAGATGGAATGGGTGATGCCCTCGATGGCGTCCTCGATGGGATGGGCGAAATCATACATGGGATAGATGCACCATTTATCCCCGGTGTTGTGATGGGTCTTATGGGCGATCCGGTAGATGATGGGGTCCCGCATGTTGATGTTGGGAGAAGCCATGTCGATCCTGGCCCGGAGGACCTTCTCCCCATCCCCGTACCTGCCGGCCTTCATCTCCTCGAACAGGGCCTGATTCTCCTCCGGGGTCCGGTTCCTGCAGGGGCTTTCCTGGCCCGGTTCCGTCAGGGTGCCCCGGGTGGCGTGGATGGTGTCCGCGTCCTGATCATCCACATAGGCCAGCCCCTTCGAGATCAGCTCGCAGGCCGCCTTATACATGGTATCGAAATAGTCACTCGCCCAGCGCCGCTCCGTCCACTCGAAGCCCAGCCACTTCACGTCCTCCTCGATGGAGTCCACGTACTCCACGTCCTCCTTGGCAGGGTTGGTATCGTCATAGCGGAGGTTGCAGCGGCCGCCGTACTTCTTCGCCAGACCGAAGTTCAGGCAGATGGACTTCGCGTGGCCGATGTGGAGGTAGCCGTTCGGCTCAGGCGGAAAGCGGGTGTAGACCTCGCCGCCATAGGTCCCCTTCTCATTGTCTTCGTCGATGATGTTCTCAATGAAATTCGAAGGTCTCTTCTCTTCGGTCATGGCTGTTTCCTTTCCTCGTCCGTATAATATACATGAGTATATCATATTTTACCGGCCCGCGCGACGTGCTTTCACGGCTGCCAGAAGAGCGTCCCGGCTGTTTTCCATCCGGCCCAGGATGACGGCGGACAAAAGCTCCTCCAGCGTCCGTCCCACGGCCCTTCCCTCCGGCACCCCGGCGGCGATCAGGTCCCTTCCGGTCACCGCCAGGCCCGACCGGTCCATACAGACGCCCGCCTGAACGAGCTCCTGGAGCCTGGCCGTCTCCGCTGCGGCCTCCTGCCTGCCCAGGGCCCCCGCCGCGTCCAGTCCATCACGCACCGCCTGGACCCCCCAGTCCCTGGCCAGGAGCCGGAGCTGAACCGGGGACAAAGGCGGAACAGACCCGGCCGGCGCGGGCGTTCCACGCTGAGGCGCGGAATCCGCCAGCTCCGCGAATTCCGCGGGCAGCCCCTTTCCCGTTTCCAGAACGCCCAGAAGACCGGCGCAGGCGCAGGTCTCCCGGATGACCGCCGTATCGAAACGGAGCGCCCGGAGCGCCCCCTCGAGGGCGGGCCCGCCCGCCGGCCAGAAACTAAGGGCGAGCCGGGGCGGCAGGCCGGGGCCGGCCGCCCCGACGGCTGCCAGCCTGGCGGGCTCCGCCAGGGGGAGCTGGCAGCCGAGGGCCCGGTCCAGGGGCTCCCGGTAACGGACCAGGACCGGGCCCGCGAACCGACCCAGGATCAGCTTCCTGAACTCCGCGCACCTGCGCTCCGGCGCCACCAGAGCGCAGGTATCCGCCAGCCCTTCCACCGCGCCGGCGGTCTCTTCGACCAGAGGAAAACCCAGCTCGGCGGAGAAGCGGAGGGCCCGGAGGATGCGGAGAGCGTCCTCCGTGAATCTTTTGTCCGGGTCTCCCACGGTCCGGATCAGGCCCCGTCGCAGGTCCTCCTGGCCGCCCCAGGGGTCCTGG
Source organism: uncultured Eubacteriales bacterium (assembly GCA_902784035.1). Lineage (GTDB taxonomy): Bacteria > Bacillota > Clostridia > Peptostreptococcales > Anaerovoracaceae > Aminicella. The sequence continues at coordinate 3,957 of CACZTH010000096.1, read as the reverse complement.
ATCCCCGCCGCCGGGTGGTAGGCCATGGCGTTGATGGTCAGGTCCCGCCGGGCCAGGTCCTCCTTCAGCGACCGGGTGAAGGCCACCTGGTCGGGGTGGCGGTGGTCAGAATAGGCTCCATCCACCCGGTAGGTCGTCACCTCCACCGGCACATGGCCTACCAGGACCGTGACCGTCCCATGCTGGAGCCCCGTATCCAGGGTCCGGCCATCCGCGAAGCAGGCCTTCGTTTCCTCCGGCAGGGCGGACGTGCAGACGTCCCAGTCCTGCGGCCGCCTGCCCAGCAGGGTATCCCGCACACAGCCCCCGACCACATAAGCCTCGAAGCCTCGCGCGTTCAGCTGATTTAAGACATATTCGATTTCCCCCGGCAGTCTGATCTTCATCCTCGCTCCGTTACGGACGCGGCCCGCGCGCGATTTCCGATTTCCAATTCCCGATTCCTGATCTCTGATTTTCGATCCCTGATTTTCGATCCCTGATTTTCGATCCCTGATTCCCTTCATTTTACCAGAAAAGGGGGCCGCCGCAGAAGTAATCCTTCCGCGGGGCCCCCCGATCTTCAATTTTTCGTTTTCGGCGGGGCGCCTGTCACGGGACGCCTCCGGCGCCGTCCCGAAGGAGATTGCGCCGCTGAACGCCCGCCGGCCTGCCTCAAGCCTCTACAGCACCAGGGACGGGGCGGTGTAAACACGGGCAGCCAGCTCCTGATCCAGCAGGTAGAGGCCGCGGGGGTCCGAACCGAACAGCTCCATCTTCTTAATCAGGCTGCCGGCGGTGTCCTCCTCTTCCACCTGCTCCTTCACGAACCAGTCGAGGAACTGGGTGGTTCCGAAGTCCTTCGCCTCCTGGGCGGCCGCGTAAATATCGTTGATCAGCTGGGACACGTACTGCTCGTGGGCCAGGCCCATCTTCAGAACGTCCAGGGCGGAGGACAGGTCCTTATCCGGCTTGGCGATGGCTTCGAGGTCCACATGCTCGCCCTTCAGCTGGAGGAACTTCAGCATAAGCATGGCGTGATCCCGCTCCTCCTGGAGCTGAACCATGTACCAGTTCTGGAAGCCGGCCAGCCCGGCGTCCGCGAAATAATTGGCGAAATCCAGATACAGGTAAGCGGAATAGAACTCCGCGTTGATCTGGGCATTCATCAGGTCTCTGACTTTCTTATCCATGATACTCCCTTTCTGAAAGAAAAAAGTTCCCCGGCGCTCGTTCAGCGCTCCCCGTATTGACAGCGCCCGGCGCCGGCCTTTTCCGGCATCTTCAAGTATACACCCGCCGCCCGGCTTTTTAAAGCCGCCCCGGCTGACGCCCGGGCTCAGCAGGCGGCCAGCTCTCCGGCTCTCTCACCTTCACCGGCGCAGATCCCCTCCAGCTCCACCTGGTCTGTCAGCGTACAGATGTATTTCTCCGCCATATGGTGGGGACGGAGGGCCTGCTTGGCGTGGCGGAGGTTCTCCAGGCCCATGTCCTCCTCCCGGTTCACATAGAGGCAGGTGTCCGGCAGGGCCTTGCAGAACTCACTGCAGACAGCCTGGTACAGGCCCCGGTATTTCAGGTTGGCCTTCTCGAAATGCTCCACCGCCGTGTCCTCGGACAGCATCTCGCCGATGGCGTAGGCCTGCATCTCCCCGTCGATGAAGACCCCCACGGTATAGATGCCCGGGTCGCCGATGAAGTCAATCATCATCCGGATGGCCCGCTTCTCCTGGGCCAGGCTGAGGAGCTGCTCCTCGGTCCGGTCATGTTCCGCCCGGACGGTATCGGTCAGCCGGAGGATGTCCTCCAGGTCATCCCGGGTCAGAGGCCTGGCTTCATAGGTATACGTCTTCAGAAAGTAATTCAGGTGGTTCTTCTTCTTATGAAGAGCCCGGCCGGAAAGGGTGATCAGTTTCTGCTTCTCATAGACGTACTCGTCCAGATCCCGCTCGTGCCGGGCGTCCACCTTCCCGCCGAAGGCCTCCTCCAAAATGGGGAGCATATGGCCTGAGACCCCGACCAGGTCCATCGCGGCCCCCACCGCCCTCATCCGGCAGCGCATCTCATTTATGGCGTCCCGGAGGGAAACCGGGTCATAGGAACCGGTCCGGGTCAGAGGCATGCTGATGACCCCCTGCCGGCCCTCTTCATCCTCGTAGACCCGGCCAATCATGAGATAGCCGTTCACCACATCCCAGCCCACAGCATAGTCCGTGCGCCAGATGAAGTTGGCCAGGAAGGAATAGGACGCCCCCTGATAATCAAAACTCCGAAAAAAACTGTTCAGAAGCTCCGGCTCCCCTTCTTTCAATGTATTGAAACATCGGCCGAAGCATTTATTCGTTAACTCCATGAAAACCTCTTCTTTCGGGCCATATGGCCCCTCTCTCTTTCCCTCGTTCTCTCTTACGCGCCGGCTGAGCCGGCGCGGCAATCGCGTTTTCTCAGGTCCGGGCGCCCCTTCGCCCGGGCCGCCTTCCCCGGGGACCTGCCTACAGGGTCAGCCCCCAGCCCGACACCTCCGGCAGGACCGCCTCCGCGGTCCGGTCGAACAGGAGCGGGGTCACAGAAGCGTATCCCTGGGCGACCGCCCCCAGGTCGATGGCCCTGTCCGCCCCCGTGAAGTCCTGGGGATGACCGCACAGCCGGTAGCCGCCGCCCTCCTGGAGGACGAACCGGTCGATGAAGTTCCGCCGGCCCAGCCGGGTGACCAGGACACCCTTCAGGTCTTCCGCCGGGATGTCAGGGAAGTTCAGGTTCACCACGATCTCCGGTGAAAGGCCGAGGGCCAGGGGAATGACCTGCCGGACCAGGGCGCAGGGGGCGTCGAAATGAGAAGCGTGATGGCCCGACACCGAAACCGCGATGGCGTGGACCCTGTCGATAGCCGCTTCCGTGGCCGCCCCCACCGTTCCGGAATACAGGGTATCGATGCCCATATTCGTTCCCAGGTTGATGCCGGACACCACCAGATCGATGTCCGTTCCCCGCTCAGCCAGGAACTGCAGGCCAATCTTAGTGCAGTCGGCCGGGGTGCCGGTGGTGACCAGGGCGTCACGCGCGCCCTCCATCTCCCGTTCCTCCACATAGACCAGGTCTCCCACGGTGATGCCCTGACTCTTCCCGCTCCGCTGCCCGTCGGGCACGGACACATAGACCTCGTGGTCCTGGTCCAGCGCCTTCACCAGGGCCCGAAGGCCAGGAGAATCATATCCATCATCGTTCACGACCAGTATATTCATAAGCCTCCCCTTCCGCTTCCTTTGGTGACCGCCCTCCGGCCCGCCTTATTCTTTCCCGCTTCATTCCATCTTCATGACCTGGCCGATGGCGTCGTGGATGACCAGGTCCGCGTTCCGGTCCTGAGGGGTGGCAGCCTTATTGATCAGGACCAGGTGGCTGCCCCGGAAATAGTTGATCAGGCCGGCCGCCGGGTAGACATTCAGGGACGTGCCGCCGATGATCAGGACCTGGGCCTGCTCGATGGCCCGGAGCGCGCCGTTCATGACAGCTCCGTCCAGGGGCTCCTCGTAGAGGACCACATCTGGCTTGACCACGCCGCCGCACTTCTCGCAGCGTGGGATCCCGTCCTGGCAGTGGCTCTCATCCATGATGTAATCCAGGTCATAGAAGGTATGGCACTTCTCGCAGTAATTCCGGAGGGTGGACCCGTGAAGCTCATAGACCGTCTTCGATCCCGCCTTCTGGTGGAGCCCGTCAATGTTCTGCGTCACGACCGCCTTCAGCTTGCCCATTTCCTCCAACCTGGCCAGTGCCTTATGGGCCTCGTTCGGCTCCGCCTCGGTGTGGATCAGGTTCTCCTTATAATATTCGAAAAAAGTCTTCGTATGGCGCTCGTAGAAGGTATGAGACAGCATGGTCTCCGGCGGGTAGCCGTACTTCTGCTTGGCGTGGTAGAGGCCGGTCTCCGACCGGAAGTCGGGGATGCCGCTCTCGGTGGACACGCCGGCGCCGCCG
>CACZTH010000095.1 GCA_902784035.1 uncultured Eubacteriales bacterium | reverse complement strand
CCGGGTGGTGCTGGTGGAAGGAAACCTGGATGTGGTCAGCCTGACCCAGTTCGGGATCCGGGGCGTCTGCGCCACGCTGGGAACGGCACTGACGCCGGAGCAGGCCCAGCTGCTGAAGCGCTTTGCCCCCATGGTCTGGCTGGCCTACGACGGGGATTCCGCCGGGCAGCACGCCATTCTGAAGGGCCTGGATGTTTTCCGCCAGGAAGGAATCCCCTGCCGGGTGCTGGATTTCCCCGCCGGGATGGATCCGGACGACTTCATCCGGAAGGAAGGCGCGGAAGGGTTCCGAAAGCTGGCGGTGCTGACGCCGGAGACCTACCGGATCCGCCGGCTGAAGGACAGCCTGGACCTGTCTTCCCGGGAAGGCAGGGTGGAATACGCCCGCCAGGCGGTGGCCATCTTCGCCGGGCTGGATCCGCTGGAGCGGGACGGATATATAAAGGATCTGATGCTTCAGACCGGCTTCACCCGGGAAGTGATCGAGGCCCAGGTGGCGGAGGAGCTGAAAAAGGGCGGAAAGCAGGCGGAGGATCCCTGGGGCCAGCGGGACGCCGGCCGGGGAAAGCGGATGGATCCGCTGGAGGCTATGGGCATGGAGACGGAAAAGCCCGCTTCCTCCCCGGTAAAGAAAAAAGAGCCGCTGACCGAGGCGGACTGGAAAATGCTGCGGGCGGAGGAGCTCCTGCTGAGCCTGACGGCCACGGGGCTGCTTCCGGATGATTTGGTCCAGGAAGAGGATTTCTCGGACCCGGAGTTGAAAATAGTATATCAGGATCTGAAAAAGGGAGCCTCGCCGGCTTCCCTGCTGGACCGGGCGGAGGACGGGGAAACCCGCTCCCGGCTGGCCAGGCTGCTTCTGACGCCTCAGGCGGGCAGCACGGACGAGCTGATCGCCATGGCCCAGGACTGCGTGGCGGCAATCCGCCGGGGCAGATATGAAAAGAAAATGAAGGAAATTATGGATCGTTTGCCGAATTGTACCGATGAAGCGGAAAAAATGGGGCTTCTTGCGGAATATCAGGCCCTGTCCGTCAGCCTTCGCGGGATGTAGGGACTCACTGGACGGCCAACCGATGAAAGGGAGAGATTTTTTTTGACGCAGGAAAACACGGAAAACAGACAGAGCAGGCTGGATGAGCTTTATGAAATTGGCCGGAAGAAGGGTGTGCTGACTTCCAAGGAGGTCATGGATCACCTGACGGAAGCCGAGATGGAGCCGGACCAGCTGGATAAGATTCTGGAGACGATGGAGGCCTACGGCATCTCTGTGGTCAATGATGAATCCGACATCACCCTTTCCGAGGAGGAGTCTGCCGAGGCTGCAGCGGACGTAGCTGCCGCGGCGGCTGCCGGCGCCGGGGAAAAGGAAGTCTCCCTGGAGGAGCAGCTGGATCTCTCCGTGCCCGAAGGGATCGCCATTGACGACCCGGTCCGGATGTACCTGAAGGAGATCGGCAAGGTGCCCCTGCTGACCGCGGATCAGGAGATCGAGCTGGCCAAGCGCCTGGAGGAAGGGGACGAAGCTGCCAAGCAGCAGCTGGCCGAGGCCAATCTGCGCCTGGTGGTTTCCATCGCCAAGCGGTATGTGGGCCGGGGCATGCTGTTCCTGGACCTGATCCAGGAGGGAAACCTGGGCCTGATTAAGGCTGTCGATAAGTTCGATTACCGAAAGGGATATAAGTTCTCCACCTACGCGACCTGGTGGATCCGCCAGGCCATCACCAGGTCCATCGCGGACCAGGCCAGGACCATCCGGATCCCTGTCCATATGGTGGAGACCATCAACAAGCTGATCCGGGTCTCCCGGAGCCTGCTCCAGGAACTGGGCCGGGAGCCGACGCCGGAGGAGATCTCGAAGGAAATGGGCATCCCCGTCGAGAAGGTACGGGAGATCCAGAAGATCGCCCAGGAACCGGTCTCTCTGGAGACCCCCATCGGCGAGGAGGAAGATTCCCATCTGGGCGACTTCATTCCGGACGATGATGTGCCGGCCCCGGCCGAGGCCGCTGCCTTCTCCATGCTGAAGGAACAGCTGGTAGAGGTCCTGGGTACTCTGACTGACAGAGAACAAAAGGTGCTCCGCCTCCGGTTCGGTCTGGACGACGGCAGGCCCAGGACCCTGGAAGAGGTCGGCCGGGAATTCGATGTGACCCGGGAGCGGATCCGGCAGATCGAGGCCAAGGCCCTCCGCAAGCTCCGCCATCCCAGCCGGAGCAAGAAACTGAAGGACTACCTGGAGTGACCATGAAGCTGAGTGAGCGGCTCCAGAAGATCGCGGACGAGATCGGGAAGGGGGAAGCCATGGCGGACATCGGGACCGACCATGGCTTCCTGCCTATTTATCTTTTTCAGGAGGGGATCAGCCCCCGGGTCGTCCTGACGGACGTAAGCCCCGGCTCCCTGGCGAAGGCGCGGGAAGACCTGGACCGGTTCGGGCCGGGCTGCCGGGAGGGAATCTCCCTCCGCCTGGGCTCCGGCCTTTCGGTCCTGGAGCCCGGGGAAGTGGAGACCGTGGTGATGGCTGGCATGGGCGGCATGCTGATGACCCGGCTCCTGGGGGAAGACCTGGCGAAGACCCGGACCTACCGGAAGTTCATCCTTCAGCCCCGCCGCCACCTGGGCAGGCTCCGCTGCTGGCTCTGGGACCAGGGCTTCACCATCGAGCGGGAGCAGCTGGCCAGGGAGAGCCATTTCATCTGGCCCATCCTGACGGTTCTGCCGGAAGCTGAGCCTGGAGGGGGCCGGACCTGGGAGGCCGGAGAAGCAGGAGAAGAAGACGCCTCCAGTCAGTCCTCGGCAGGCATTCTTCCTCCGCCCTGCACCTGTCCGGAATATGAGGAAGACCCGGTGAAGCGCGCGCTGGCGGACTATCCGGACGCCCTTCTTTCCTATGGGGACCCGCTCCTGGCTGCCTATCTGGCCCGGGAAGAGCGGATCCAGACCTGGATTCTGGAGAAGCTCCCCGCGGGGCCCGGCCGGGACCGGGACAGGACGGAAGCCCGGCTCCGGCAGCTCGCGAGCCTGACGGCCGGCCTTTCGGCCGATATGTTCGGAAAGGAAGAACCATGCTGACCATCGAGAAACTGGAACAGATCCTGGAAGAGAAGCTGCCTCTGGCGACCCAGGAAGACTGGGATAATTCGGGCTGGCAGGTCCGCCTCAGCGGCGGGCAGGGAATCGAGAAGATCCTCCTGGCCCTGGAGGTGAACGAGGCTGTGGCCCGGGAAGCTCAGGAGATGGGCTGTCAGGTCATCCTCTGCCATCATCCCCTGCTCTTCCCGGATATTCAGCGGCTGGACGAGCGATCGGCGGAGGGGCGGACCCTGACGGCCCTGGTCCGTGCCGGGATCTCGGTCTACGCCTGCCATACGGTCTTCGATAAGGCGGAGGGCGGGATGAACGACTATCTTGGCCGGATCCTGGGCTTTCAGGAGATCCGCCCCTGCCCGGAGGCGGCAGGGGAGCCCGCGGCCTACCTGCGGCGGGGGAAGCTGGAGAAGCCCCTCAGCCTGGCCGGGGTTTCGGCCCTGGTCCAGGAGCGGCTCGGCCTGGTGACCGGCGATGTCAGGGTGACCGGGGATCCGGAACAGGAGATCCGGACCGCCTGCTGGTGCACCGGATCCGGAGGAGGCTTCCTGAGGGCGGCGGCCGGCCTGAGTACAGACCTCTATATCACCGGCGATGTGAAATACCATGACGCGCGCTGGGCCATGGACAACGGCCTGGCCGTCATCGACGCCGGCCACTTCGGGACAGAGCAGCTTTTCGGGGCCGCCATGGGGGAGGTCCTCCAGGATCTGCCCTGCCAGCTGATTATTTCCGCCGTTGATTTGAATCCGTTTGTATGGTAAACTAACCAACTATGGGCAGGCCAGGCGATCGCGTGCGCGAGCATGAGGAAAGTCCGGGCTCCACAGGGCAAGGATGCCGTGATAACGTCCGGCGTAGGCAACTATAGGGAAAGTGCAACAGAAACATACCGCCGAAACGGGTCATGCCGTGGCAAGGTTGAAATGGTGAGGTAAGAGCTCACCGGGGGCATGGAGACATGTCCGCCGTGTAAACCCCATCCGGAGCAAGGTCGGGGGCGATAAGGTGGCTGCCCGTCACCCGCCTGATTGGTGGACCGCATGAGCCAGCCGAGAGGTTTGGCCTTAGATGGATGATCGCTTAATACAGAACCCGGCTTACAGACCTGCCCATACATTTTGTTTATGAAAACGTCCTTTGGCAGAGATGCCGGAGCGGACGTTTTCTTTCGCTATCTCGAAATCACCTGTTTCGATATGATCACTGATGCCTGGCGGACGCGCGCCGGGCGGCCTTTGTCATCTACGCGGCTCTTCGAATGGAAGGAAAGAGAGAATTAGTTTGGAACAGAAAACGGAAACGATGAATCGAATGGGAGAGGCTCCGGTCGGACGGCTTCTGCTGGAAATGTCCTGGCCGGCCATCCTGTCCATGACTATCAACGCCCTCTATAACATGGTGGACAGCATTTTCGTGGGCAGGGTCAGCGTAGACGCCCTCACGGCAGTGTCCTATGTCATGCCTCTTCAGATGATGATGATTTCCCTCCATGTGGGGAGCGGCGTGGGTGTGAACTCCCTGATCGCCCGCAGGCTGGGGGCGAAACGATACGCGGAGGCGGATCAGGCCGCCAGTACAGCCCTCCGGATCGCGGTCCTCAATTTCCTGATTTTCTTCCTGGTCGGACTCTTCCTGGCCCGGCCCCTGATGGGCTTCTATACGAATGACCCGAAGATCCTGAATTACAGCGTCTCCTATTTCCGGATCGTGACGATGTTCAGCCTCTTCAATTCCCTGGATCTTCAGATCGAGAAGGTGCTCCAGGCCACCGGCAACATGAAGGCGCCCATGATCATCAGCATGTCCGGCGCCATCACCAACATCATCCTGGACCCGATCTTCATCTTCGGTCTGTTCGGGGTGCCACGTATGGAAGTGGCCGGCGCCGCCATCGCCACGGTCATCGGTCAGTTCGTCGCCATGTCCCTGGCCCTCTACATGGGCTTCCGGAAGGAGCATGACGTCAAGCTCCAGGTCCGCGGCTTCAAGATGGATTGGGCGGTGGTGAAGGACATCTACGCCGTGGGCCTGCCTTCGATCTTCATGCAGTCCATCGGCTCCATCATGCTCCTGGGCTATAATAAGATCCTGGCCTCAGTCGAGGTGGCCGTGGCGGTCTTAGGGGTCTACTTCAAGCTCCAGTCCTTCGTCTTCATGCCGGTCTTCGGCATGAACCAGGGGGCGATGCCCATCATGGGCTATAATTACGGCGCCAGAAATAAAGAAAGGCTTATGCGCACCTACCGGCTGGGGGTCACCTGGGCCTTTATCATCATGTTCTCCGGCTTCCTGATCTTCCAGCTCTTCCCCCGACAGCTCCTGAGCCTCTTTAACAGCGACCCGGCCCTGATCCGGATGGGAATCCCGGCCCTCCGCAGGATCAGCATCTGCTTCCTGCCCGCCAGCTTCGGCATCATGACCAGCACCCTGTTTCAGGCGACGGGCCATGGCCTGTACAGCCTTTTCTCGTCCCTGCTTCGGCAGCTGGTGGGCATCCTGCCCCTGGCTTATTATCTCTTCCATACCTTCGGGGTCACCGTGTCCTGGTTCGCCTTCCCCCTGGCTGAGATCATCGGCAGCGCCTACATCATTATCATGCTCATCCACCTGAAACGTACGGACCTGGCCAGGCTGTAGGAAGGGACGAATCCAGCCCGGCGGCCGGCCAGGAAGAGGGCGGCCTTCCTTTGCCGGCGTTTTTTCCGGGTCCTGCCCGGTTCTTCATGGCGCTGACTTACATTCCATCCGGTCTGAAACATTCTTCGGACCGGATGTTCTTTTTTTGTTAAAGTTTGAGTTTTGTCTATTGAACGGGGGCGGGGCCGGCCCTATAATGAGCGAAAGCTGGGAAAGTGCGCCGTCAGGCTGGATAAAGGGGGGCCTGCGGGCGGCAGTATCAATATATGGAGGATGAAACAATTGATGAGATTAGGGATTGACATCGGCTCGACGACGGTCAAGCTGGTCCTGCTTGACGAAGAAGGCCAGGTCCGGTACGCCCGTTATGAGCGGCATATGTCAGAGGTTTTTAATAAGGTGAAGGAGCTCATGCAGGAGATGTATGAGCAGGTCGGGGACATCCCTGTGAAGGCGGTGATCACCGGATCCGGCGGACTTTCCTTCGCCAAACTGGTGGGGATTAAATTCGAGCAGGAGGTGATCACCTGCTCCAAGGCCGTCGAGACCGTGATCCCGGAGACCGACGTGGTCATCGAGCTGGGCGGCGAGGACGCGAAGATCACCTTCTATGGACAAACCATCGAGCAAAGGATGAACGGGACCTGCGCGGGGGGCACAGGCGCCTTCATCGATCAGATGGCCATCCTTCTGAACACAGACGCCGCCGGCCTGAATGAGGCGGCGAAAGATTATAAGATCATTTATCCCATCGCCGCCCGCTGCGGCGTCTTCGCCAAGACAGACATCCAGCCCCTGATTAATGACGGGGCCGCGGTGCCTGACCTGGCGGCGTCCATCTTCCAGGCTGTGGTGAACCAGACCATCTCCGGCCTCGCCTGCGGTCATCCCATCCGGGGGAAGGTGGCCTTCCTGGGCGGCCCGCTGACCTTCCTGTCGGAGCTCCGGAAGCGGTTCATTGAGACCCTCCGCCTGGCGCCGGAAGATGTGATCTTCCCGGAGAACGCGAAGAACTTCGTGGCCATCGGGGCCGCCATGCTGGCGGACATGCAGCCAGAGGAGAAACTGTCTGACCTGATCGAGAGGGTGGAGAAGGCGGACCAGAGCGCCCTGTCGGAGACCAAGCACATCGAGGCCCTGTTCCGGGACCAGAACGAATATGACGCCTTCAAGGCCCGGCACGATAAGGCCAAGATCCACAGGAAGGATATCCGGAAGGCCAGAGGCAAGACGTTCTTAGGCATCGACGCCGGGTCTACCACAACGAAAGCGACCCTGATCGACGAAGAGAGGAACCTTCTCTTCTCCGAATACCGGAGTAATGAGGGGAATCCGGTCGAGGTGGTCCGGGGGATCCTGGCTGACCTTTATGAACAGCTCCCGCGGGAGGCGGTGATCGCCAATACCTGTGTCACTGGCTACGGAGAGGGCCTGATTAAGGCCGGCTTCCAGGCGGACATGGGAGAGATCGAGACCATGGCCCACTATAAGGCCGCCGCCAACTTCCTGCCGGGGGTGGACTTCATCCTGGACATCGGCGGCCAGGACATGAAGTGCATGAAGATTAAGGATGGCGCTATCTATAATATCATGCTGAACGAGGCATGCTCCTCCGGCTGCGGGTCCTTCCTGGAGACCTACGCCAAGTCGGTGAACCTGGATACCAGAGCTTTCGCGAAGGAAGCCCTCTACTCCCAGAGTCCGGTGGACCTGGGCACCCGGTGCACGGTTTTCATGAATTCGAAGGTGAAGCAGGCCCAGAAGGAGGGCGCT
>CACZTH010000094.1 GCA_902784035.1 uncultured Eubacteriales bacterium | reverse complement strand
TCACGGCGGTAACTCGAGTTCGATTCTCGATGGAGTCATTTTTTTTTTTTTTTCCCTGGAAGGGAAGGGTGTAGAACTGGCGCCGGATTGCGCGCGATTGGCGGAATTGGCAGACGCACTAGATTTAGGTTCTAGCGGGAGACCGTATGGGTTCAAGTCCCTTATCGCGCATCATAGTTGGAGCAGAGAACTTGTCATCTCTGCTCTGTTTTATTATAATAAAAAAGTTGAATTATTTTTCACGTATTATCACATGTTTTTTCGCTCGGAGGTTTTCCTATGCATACTTCGTCCCGCAGGACATATCATCTGATCGCCGCTGCTTTGGTCGCCGCGCTAATGGCTGTCTGCTCCTGGATATCCTTCCCGCTTCCAATCACGCAGATACCGATTACGCTGGGGACTCTAGGCGCCATGCTGGCGGGGATCCTGATAGGCCCGGTCTGGGGTACCATCGGCGTCCTCGTGTTCCTGCTCCTGGGCGCGGCGGGCGCGCCGGTCTTTCATGGAGTGAGCGGCGGGATTGGTATCCTGGTTGGGCCCACTGGAGGCTATCTGGTAGGCTATCTTTTTATTTCTTTGATCACTGGTTTTTTCGCTTGGTATCTGTCTGGAAAGGAGCAGGTAAGGCGCAGGGTCTTCACGATGGTTATCGTCGGCGGCGCTTTGGGTACCGCGGTCTGTTATCTTCTCGGAACGATCTGGTTCATGCGTCTTCAGCATATGGCCCTGATGCCGGCGCTGGCCGCCTGCGTTTTTCCTTTTCTGCCCGGCGACGCCATTAAGATCGTCGTCGCGGCGCTTTTGTCCTTCCGCCTGATGAAGCTGGTTCGGTCCAATCTTCCCATTTCCAGGTAAGCATGATAAAATATATAGAATTATTGTCTCGTCATGGGAGAAGGTTATGAGAAAGAGTATTTTCAGAAGGATTCACGCTTTATATGGGGAAGACCTGCCGGTCATCATCCAGAAACGTACGGAGCTTGAACTGGAGCGGATGGATGAGCTGGAGATGGAGGATCAACTGATGGCGGTGAGAGATCTGTCCATCGGTCTCCATGAAGCGGACATTCCCTTCTCCGTTGCGGGGGAAGCGGCGGCATCCTTTCTTCTTTACCTTCTGGACGTGAGTCAGGTGAATCCTCTGCCGCCTCATTATTACTGCCCCAGCTGCCGGAAGATCGAGTTTTCGGACGAGGCGCCGGATGGTTATGACCTGCCGCCGAAGAAGTGTTCTTCCTGCGGGCGGGAGATGATGCGGGACGGGCATGATATGCCATTAGAGCTTTTCTGGGGGCTTCGTGGTCCAGGCGGCATCGAGCCCACACCGCGGATCGCCATGAGACTGCCTCGTTCGGGCTATGAGCAGGTGAAAGAATTCCTGGGGACTTATCCCCTCTTAGCATCCCTCGAGAAGTCTGAGGGGCGGAATGGCATCGGATACCGATGCGGCAGTCTTTTCATCGCCGCCAGCATGGCCCTGCCGGAAAAGGACGAATTCTGGTTTAAACCGGTTGAGGCCGGGGATATTCGGCGCTACGAGCTTGAGAACTACCGCGGGATCCTGAAGATCGATCCGGAAACGAAGGTGACGCCGAACTCCTTCTTCGGTGTCCTGCGGCTGTACGGCCTGACCAGGAGCAGCTGGTCCAGGATCAACAATCAGATGACCGTGGTCCGGGCGGATGGGTCAGAGGAAACTGTCTATACCCTGGATGATTTCGGTTACTCCATCGATGTTGTTCCGGCGTTTTTCGACGATGTCTTTAACGTCCTTCTTAAGGAGAATGTCCCGCCCGCCCAGGCTTACTGGGAGGCGGAGCATGTTCGCCAGGGGAGGGGCCTGTCGGATGAGATCACAGGCAATCTGTACGATAACCCCACCATCGGATGGTGCGGTTCCGCCATTCGGATTCTGTCCAAGTCCCACGCCATCGAGTCTTTGCTTCTGGATTATAAGAAGGCCCGGCACGGGCGGCTGGAGGCTGACCAGCGGAAGCAGGAAGAAGAGGAACGGCTTGCCCGGCAGCGGGCTCAGGAGGCGCAGAACAACGCGCTCATGGAAATGGCCGCCCGGCAGTGGGAAAAGCTGGAAGAGAAGCTTCCCTGGCCGAAGGGCGACGATAATCAGAAAAGGTCGACTCAGGAGACGATCGCGATCGATATGGACCAGGTGGCGGCTGAGAAGGAGCTGACGATCCAGGAGAAGGCGCTTGCGGAGACAAAGGCTTCTTCCGCGGCCGGTCTGCCGCCCAGAGCTGTCCCTGCCGCCGCCTCTCAGGCGGCTGAGGAGGAGGACTGCCTGAACAGCGGTTCGGCGGCCGCGCCGTCGGCGGACGCGCCGGCGGAGACAGGAATTTCTCCGGCCGCCGCTGACCAGGCGGGCGAACAGGAAGTGACTGTCCGCGGCCGGGAGGATGCCGAGGATCCCGCTTTTTCCGAAGCGCTGGCGGAAGAAGAGATGGTTTCTTCGACGCCTGATCCCGGATCGGAAACAGGCGTTGAGATCAGCGCGCCCGTGACTGATGAAGAAGCGGAGAATCTTCCGACGGACCCGGAAGCGCGGTTCGAGGACGGCGTCGAGGACGGCGGGGCGGGTGCCCCCTCGCGGGATCTGCCTGCTTCCAGCTGGAACAGGGGGTTCTCTCAGCCTCTGGATGCTATTCCGGACCATGCCCGGGAGGTTTCGGTGGAAGAGCTTCGGCAGATGGCGGAGCGGCAGAACATGGAACAGGAACCCTCTCAGGAGGCTGTTTCCCGGACTGTGCCGGATGACGTCGACGGGCCGGAGAACCTCCCGGAACAGAGCATCGCTTCAGACGCCGAAAATATCATCGTAGCGCCCGCGAAGGAGCCCGAGCCTACTCCTGAGCAGAAAGAGCATCAGGAAGCTTTAGACGGGATGTATGAGGAGTATGAGCGGCTCCTGAATCACCGCGGCTGAATCACCGCTCCTGTGAATCCGAATCACCGCGGCAGAGCCGCCAATCTTATTTGTATTATTATGATTTCATTCAGTCTGTTTCAGACATCTTCTTCAAGAAGCCAGGCCAGGCCGGGCAGGAAGGTCAGAAGGAAGAGGTTGATGCCCAGGACATTTGGCTCTCCATCCAGGAGCAGGGCCAGGTAGCCGCCGCCTGTCCCGGGCAGGGTGTCCATAAGGGCCTGTGCCTCCGGATCCGGCGTGAGCCCCAGGCCCCCGTACAGCGCCTCCAGGTCCAGGACCGGGAGGCCCGGGGCGGCGGCGTCCGTCGGGAAGGTCAGCTCGACCTCGCCCCGGGAGGCGCTGGACACCAGGCGGAAAGGCCGGTCCTGGGACGGGAAGGAAATATATTCCTGGACCGGCCCCCGGGCCTCCGCGGTGACTGACAGGCCATTCATCGAAGGGCTGATCTTCCGGACCAGGAAGGGCCCAGCCGGGAAGCCCTGGTGGAACAGCGCCCGGTGGAGGTCGCAGTTCTTCAGGACCGGCAGGAGGCCTGCCAGCTGAAGGATGTCGTCGTGGTTATGGAGGAGGATCTTCTCCCGCAGGTTGAAGGACCCTATCAGCAGGTAGTTTTCGTACAGCTTCACGCTGTCATAGCCGGTGATCTCATCTTCCCGGCTTTCGCTTCTGCCCAGGTAGGCTTCGATGGATTTCTGGGACAGGGAGGGAAGGAAACTGCCCAGGTCGGACCAGTTCCGAATGATCGTGAACAGATCCAGATCGAAGAGGCCGGGCAGTAGACCGCCGGTTTTCTGACCGTCCGCCAGCCCCAGCTTCCGGGCCCGGTTCTCCGTGAAGGGGAGATCGAAAGAGCGGCCGTTATAGGTGAGGACCACCTCTGCTTCCCGAAGTTCCGCCAGGGAGGCCGCCACCACCGCCTCTTCTTCTCCCGGCTTCTCCGCGAAGTATTGAACAGTCTCCGCGGTGTAGAGGCCGCCTTCCCCGGGCCTGACCCTTAGGAAGCCGGTCAGGATGATCTGGCTGGCGGCAGGGGAGAGGCCGGAGGTCTCGATGTCATAGGTTAAGATCTTTCGATTCTGAAAATACAGGCGGAAGGCCCGGCTGGACCAGGGGGTGAAGGGGTGCTGTCTGCGGATGGTCTGCATATCGTATCCTCCTGGAAAACAAAATAGACCGCGGGGAGCAGTCTACTTTGTTCAAAAGGGGTATTGGGATTAGAGATTAAAGAGGTTATCAGGGGGATAACCACATATTTATTATATAGTATGAAAATTCAAATTGCAATAGAATCGGCTGTTTTCCAATGTATTTCAACGGTCAGGCCTGGAAGAGGGGCGCGCGGGAACAGCGGCTTGAAGTTTCCGGTCTCTCTGTTATAATATTACCAGTAAGTGATTATCGTAAACTACGGAGGCGACTGTTGATATACGAAGAGAAAACCATCGATTCAGAAATTGTCTATGAAGGAAAGCTGGTCCGGGTCCGGCGGGACCATGTGACGGCCAGGAAGGGGACCGCTGTCCGGGAGATCGTGGAGCATCCGGGCGGGGTGGCGATGTGCGTCCTGACGCCGGAAGGAAATGTGGTCATGGAGCGCCAGTATCGATACGCCTTCGGCCGGGCGGCCTATGAGGTCCCCGCAGGGAAGCTGGAGGAAGGGGAGGACCCCGCTGAGGCCGCCCGCCGGGAAGTCAGGGAGGAGACGGGATATCGGGCCGGCAGCGTCCGTTTCCTGACCAGAGCTATTCCTTCTGTCGGATTTTGCACGGAGGTGCTTTCTTTCTATCTGTGCACGGATCTGGTGAGGGGAGAAACAGACTGGGACCCCGATGAAATGATCGAACTGGAGGAGCGGCCGATTGAGGACCTCTATCAGGCCATCCTCCGGGGGGAGATCGACGACGGGAAGACCGTGATCGCGGTCCTCATGACCATGGCCCTGATTCGTGAGGGCGAACTGGAGGGGTATTTGAAATGAACATCGTCGATTTCACCTCCTACCTGGCCGATGTCCGGGGCATGGCGGATAATACGGTGATGGCCTACCGGCGAGACCTGACGGCCTTCGAGGAATTTGTGGAAAAGCAGGGGCTGGAGGATCTGAACTTCGTGTCCAACGCGACCGTGATCGAGTATCTTTTGTTCCTGAAGAACCAGGGGAAGTCGAAAGCCACCGTCAACCGGAAGCTGGCTTCGCTCCGGTCCTATTATCAGTTCCTGCAGAACCAGGGGGTCATCCAGGAAAATCCGACCCAGGATATCCATTCTCCGAAAATCGCCCGGAAGAAGATCAGTTATCTGTCCATCCCGGAGGTCAACCGGCTCCTGAGTCTGCCGGATGATTCTGTGATGGGAAAGCGGGACCGGGCCATTCTGGAGGTCATGTACGCCACCGGCGTCCGGGTCAGTGAGATCATCGAAATGTCCCTTTCGGACGTGAACCTGAGGATGGGGTTCGTGACCTGCCACGGGGATCATGGCAGGGCCAGGATCGTGCCCATGGGGCTTCCGTCCCAGCAGGCTGTGAAGGTCTATCTGAAGGAGAGCAGGCCTCTTCTGATGAAGGACAGCGACCCGTCCGATCCTGCCGGGCCCCTGTTCGTGAATTACCTTGGAAAGCCCTTCTCCCGTCAGGGCTTCTGGAAGGTGCTGAAGCAGTATGGGGACAGGCTGAAGTCGGAAGAGCCGCTGACTCCCCAGTCCCTGCGGAATTCCTTCGCCATGCACATGGTCCAGAACGGGATAGACATCAAGTCCCTCCAGGAACTGATGGGGCATGAAGACATCGCCGCCACCCAGGCCTATTTCGGGGACCTGAAGACCCGGATTAAGAACATCTACGATAAGACCCATCCCCGGGCGAAATAGGAGGGCCGCCGAGCTTCAGAAGAAGGCAGGCAGCCTCATCCCCGGGCGAAACAGGGGGAGGAGGATGAAGAAAAACTTCCCGCGCGTCCTGAAGAAACTTCCCGCGCGTTCTGAAGAATCCCTTGCATCCGCGGTCTGACTGTGTTAGTATATTCGGGTATTACGGACGTTCCTCTGGATGAGTGCGCCATTTTCGCAAGGTGCCGCTTCCGGGAAGCCTGCATCGTACGAACGTCTCAGAGGGAAGGAGGAACCCTGCATGAACATCATTGATTCCATTACGAAAGAATATCTGAAGGACGATATCCCCCAGTTTTCCGTCGGTGACACCGTACGGGTGCACATTAAGATTAAGGAAGGCAACCGGGAAAGGATCCAGATCTTCGAAGGGTATGTGCTGAAGCGTCAGAACGGCGGCGTCAGCGAAACCTTCACTGTCAGAAGGATCGCGTCCGGCGTCGGCGTCGAGAAGACGTTCCCGCTCCACTCTCCGTGGATCGATAAGATCGAGTTCGTCCGGAGAGGCGATGTCAGAAGAGCTAAGCTGAATTACATGCGTGAGCGTACCGGTAAGGCCGCCCGTATTAAGACGAAGGAAATGAAGTCTGAGTAGTTTCGAAGCTCGCAGGGACCGACCGCGGTCCCTGTTTTTTTATGATTCTCTGATCGGCTGCCCCGGGACGGGGATCTGCCGCGGAACCCTCCGCCGCCAGCGGATAGAATGAAGGAAGGTAGTTTATGGATCCTATCAATTGGTACCCCGGTCATATGAAGAAGACCCGGACCCTGATCCAGGAGAATCTGAAGATGGTGGACGCCGTCCTGGAAGTCATCGATGCCCGGATTCCCCGGTCCAGCCGAAATCCCATGCTGGGGGAGCTGCTGGCGGGAAAGCCGGAGATTCTGGTCTTCAATAAATGTGACCTGGCGGACCCCGAGGTCACGAACCGGTGGCAGGCAGCCTTCCGGCGGGAGGATTTCCGGTCCTGCGCTGTGGAGAGCCTGACCGGCAGAGGAATGAAGGAACTGTTCATCATGCTGACGGCCCTGGAGGACAGGCGGCGCCGAGCGGCCCCGGGTTCGGCGAAGGCCCGGAAGCCCCTCCGGCTGATGATCGTGGGCGTCCCGAATGTCGGGAAATCCTCCCTCATCAATCGGCTGACGGGGAAGAAGAGCACCAGGACCGGCAATAAACCCGGCGTCACACGGGGGAAGCAGTGGCTGACCCTGAAAAACGGCATGCAGCTCCTGGATACCCCGGGAATTCTCCAGCCCAAGCTGGCCAGTCCGGAGGTGGGAGAGCATCTCGCCTTCTGCGGCAGCATCCGGGATGAGATTCTGGACCTGGACACCCTGGGGCTGGACCTGATCCGCCTCTTGTCTGACCGTTACCCGGACCTGCTGAAGGCCCGGTACGGGCTGGACGAGGTTCCGGAGGACGGTCTGGAAGCGATGGAGGCCATCTGCCGGAAACGGGGGTTCATCATGCCGGGAAAGCGGCTGGACTATACGCGCTGCGCCCGGACGGTGATCGATGAGTTCCGGGAGGGAAAGATCGGCAGGATCAGCCTGGAGGAAGCGGAATGACGAAGCAGGATCAGCCTGGAGGAAGCGGAATGACGAAGCAGGAGCGGCTGGAGAAGGAGAAAGAGCGGTATCGGTCGCTGGAGGCCTTTGACACTGGCCTTCGGGCGAATGGGATCCGGTTCCTGGCCGGTGTCGACGAGGTCGGCAGAGGGCCTCTGGCTGGTCCGGTGACCTGTGCCTGTGTGGTCCTGCCGGCGGACAGCGGCCTCCTGGGGGTGGACGATTCGAAGAAACTGACCGACCGGCGGCGTCGGATTTTGTCCGAAAGGATCCTGGAGACCGCTCTGGCGTATGGGTTTGGGGAACAGCCCCCGGAAGTGATTGACCGGATCAATATTCTGGAAGCTACGAAGGCGGCCATGCGGGAGGCGGTCCGGGAGGCGGACGAGATGCTCCGGGCGCGGACAGGGCAGAGCCTCGATCTGGTGGTCATCGACGCGGTCCATGTGGAGGGACTGGGATTCCCCCAGCGGGCGGTGGTGAGGGGGGACAGCACCAGCCTGTCTGTGGCGGCGGCTTCCGTCATCGCGAAGGTCCATCGAGACGATGAAATGATCGCGCTGGCGGAGAAATTCCCCGGCTATGGCTTCGAGAAAAACAAGGGCTACGGGACCAGGGCCCATTATGAGGGCCTGAACAGACAGGGACCCAGCCCGGTTCATCGAAGGACCTTTCTGAGGTCACGCGGATCATATCCAAGAACGTCTTCGGACTGAGAGCTCCGCGCAGCGCGAGTCTCCTCCGGCGTTCAGCGTTGAAAGGCTGGATAGAAGGGCTGGAGAAAAACGAAATTAAACGAGATGAAACGAGGAAGCGTGATTATCGTATGCTGCAGCCTGTTCCATCTTCATGTGTGTTCGTCAACTAGAAAGTGAGCCACGCGCTGACTTGATTTTGAGCCACCCAGCGCTGATTCGAAAGTGAGCCACCCTCACTT
>CACZTH010000093.1 GCA_902784035.1 uncultured Eubacteriales bacterium | reverse complement strand
ATGATCTCTTTGATGATTCCCTTATTCAATCTTTATCTCCTCTGTGCTTCGGAGCCCGAGATGATCTCGATGATTTCATTGGTGATGGCCGCCTGTCTCGCCCTGTTGTAGCTGAGCGAGAGCTTGCTGATCATGTCATTGGCGTTGTCGTTGGCGTTGTTCATGGCCGTCCGGCGGGCGCTGTGCTCACAGACCAGGGTCTCGCAGACCTTCTCGTAGATCAGGAGGGCCAGGTACTGGACCAGGGCATACTCCCGGAACTGCTCCGCCTCTTCCGGGGAGTGGATCTCCGTCCGTAGAGGAACGCTCTTTCCGGCCGCCTGCTCGAGGGCGCCTTTGTCAAAGGGAAGCAGGACCAGACGGTCGGGCTTCGAGTAGATGGCGTTCAGGTATTTCGTATAGAGGAGCTCCGCCCGGGCGCACTCCCCCTTCCGAAAGCCGTCCAGGGCCCGGCGGGCCAGGTCTTCGGCGTCATGGTAGGTGAATTCGTCCAGACCCAGGATCCCGGTGTCCTCATAGGGCATCTCCTCGATCCGCAGATGCTCCCGGACCTTAATGCCCACAGGCAGGAGGAGGGGCGGTTCCGAAGCTTCTTCGGCCAGCCGGTCCATGGTCTGGAAGATCACTGTGTTGAAATTACCGCAGAGGCCCTTACTGCTGGAGAGGACGATGGCCATGGTCCTGCCCGGCTTCGCCCGGAAGAAATCCTGGGCCAGCTCCTCTGAGTCGGCGGCGGCAAGGAGACCTGCCAGCCGGTCGGAGACGCTGTTCAGGTTCCGCTGGACGAAATGCAGGCGGTTGGTGGTCTGGCGGAGACGAGCGTTGGAAACCAGCTTCATGGCGCTGGTGATCTTCTCGGTGCTCTCCACGCTCCGGATCCGTCGGCGGATCTGCTGGAGCTTATCAGCCATGGTAGCCGCCCTCCTGCTTGACCTTCTCGATGGATTCGGTCAGCCGCTCAGCCATTTCATCTGTGAGGTCGCCTGTCCGGCTGATGGAGTGACCCACGCCAGGACAATGAAGATCCATGTAGTCGTACAGGTCCTGCTCGAAGGCGTGGATCCGGTCCAGCGGCACGTCGGCCAGGTGGCCGTTCACGGCGGCGTAGATAATCATGATCTGGTGCTCCACCGAAATGGGATGGTACTGTCCCTGCTTGAGGACCTCCATCAGGACCGCGCCATTATCCAGCCGGCTCTTCGTCGAAGCGTCGATGTCGGAGCCGAACTGGGAGAAATTCAAGAGTTCCCGGTACTGGGCCAGCATCAGCTTGATGGTGCTGGAGACCTTCTTCATGGCCTTAATCTGGGCCTTGCCGCCCACCCGGGACACGGAGATGCCGGCGTTGATGGCAGGCCGCTGGCCGGAGAAGAAAAGCTCCGACTCCAGGAAGACCTGTCCATCGGTGATGGAGATCACATTCGTCGGGATATAGGCCGACACATCGCCGGCCTGGGTCTCGATGATGGGAAGGGCCGTGATGGACCCGCCGCCCAGCTCGTCGGACAGCTTGGCCGCCCGCTCCAGGAGCCGGGAATGGAGGTAGAAGACGTCGCCGGGATAGGCCTCCCGTCCAGGCGGTCTCCGGAGCAGGAGCGACATCTCCCGGTAAGCCACCGCGTGCTTGGACAGGTCGTCGTAGACAATCAGGACATCCCTGCCCTTATGCATGAAGTACTCAGCCATGGCGCAGCCGGCGTAGGGCGCGATGTACTGAAGGGGCGCCGCGTCACTGGCGGTGGCGGAGACCACGATGGTATAGTCCATGGCCCCCTGGTCCTGGAGGGTCTGGGTCAGCTGGGCCACCGTGGACCGCTTCTGGCCGATGGCCACATAGATGCAGATGACATCCTTCCCTTTCTGGTTGATGATGGTGTCCATGGCGATGGCCGTCTTCCCGGTCTGCCGGTCGCCGATGATCAGCTCCCGCTGGCCCTTTCCGATGGGGATCATGGCGTCGATGGCCTTAATGCCGGTCTGGAGGGGCTGGTAGACGGACCGCCGCTCCAGGACGCCGGGCGCCCTGTTCTCGATGGGCCGCCAGGCCCGGGGACGGATGGGGGCTCCGTCATCAATGGGATTGCCCAGGGGATCCACGACCCGGCCCAGGAACTCCTTCCCCACAGGGACCTCGCTCACCCGGCCGGTCGGCCGGACGATGTCGCCCTCCTTAATGCCGACGTCGGTGCCCAGGATCACGCAGCCGACCAGTTCAGCCTCCAGGTTCAGCGCGATCCCGTAGACCTTATTCGGGAATTCCAGAAGCTCGCCGGACATGCAGCTGTACAGGCCGTCCACGTAGGCGACGCCGTCGCCCACCTCTTTCACCGTGCCGAAATCCGCCACGCTGACCTGGAACTCATAATCTTCGATCTGCTTCCGGATCTTTTCGGTTATATCGTTGACGTTAATCATCCTTCGATCCTTCTTCTGTCTACTTCCCCTTCCGGCCCTGGAAGCCTTCGTCGATGGATACGTGAAGGTCCTCCATCCGCTTCCGGAGGGAGAGGTCGATGAGCTTGCCGTCGATGGAGATCAGGACGCCGCCCATGATGGACTTATCGATCCGGTTCACCAGGACGCACTCCTTTCCCATCAGCTTCTCCACCTGGGCGGTCAGATCCGAGACCGTAGAATCATCCAGCGGTTCGACGGAATAGATCACGCCCCGGGAGATCGCGTGCTCATCCTCCAGGAGTTTCTTAAAATCCTGGAGGTCCTGATAGAACTCATACATGCCGACCTTCTCTGACAGGATGCACATGAGCGCCAGGGTTTCGTCGCTGACCTTCCCGTCGAAGATGTTCTTCATCCACTTCATCCGCTGGGTGAGGTCCACATTAGGGATGGTCAGAAGCTTATACAGGTCTTCATTGTCCTTCAGCAGGTCCTCATTCTCGGCCAGTTCCTTCCGGACATCGTCCATCTTATGGATCAGGCTCTCCTTATTCTCGAATTGCTCCTGATC
Organism: uncultured Eubacteriales bacterium; assembly: GCA_902784035.1. Taxonomy (GTDB): domain Bacteria; phylum Bacillota; class Clostridia; order Peptostreptococcales; family Anaerovoracaceae; genus Aminicella. The sequence goes on along the minus strand of CACZTH010000093.1, from coordinate 1,020 downwards.
CTTCTTCTCCTCATCCTTCATGCTCGGCCTCCGCTTCCTTAATGGCCCGGGCGACCAGGTCCGCCTGGTCCTCCTTATTCAGCGAATCGCCGATCACCTTCTGGGCGGCCAGCACGACCAGGTCGCTCATCTGACGCTCCACGTCAGCCTGCGCCTGCTCTCGCTCCCGCTGGATCTCCTCCTGGGCCCGCTCATAGCGCTCCTGCGCCTTCTTATTCGCGTCCTCGATGATGGCGTTGGCCTGAACCTCCGCCTCTTCCCTGCCCTGCTTGATGATCTCCTGCTTCTCCTTCTCGGCGCCGGCCAGCTGAGCCTCGAACTCCGCCTTCGTGGCCTCCGCCTCCTTCTGCTTCTCCTCCGCCTCAGCGAACTGCTTCTCTACCTCCGCCTGCCGGTCTTCCATGAAGGTATGGACCTTCTTGAAGAAGAACTTTCGAAGGATCAGAAACAGGACCAGCAGGGTGATCAGCGTCAGAGGAAGGTTCCAGTTCAGTTCCAGCAGTCCTTGATAAAGCCTGACTTTCAATGCGGCCTCCTCTTCTTCCCGTTCAGATCTTGCCCACGAGCATGATGGCGATAACGAAGCCCAGCACGCCGATGGTCTCCATGATGGCCATGCCGACGATCATCGCGGTCTGAATGCTGCCGCTGGCCTCCGGCTGCCGGGAAATGCCCTCCAGGCCCTTCGAAAGGGCGATGCCCTGTCCCAGACCGATGCCAAGTCCCGCGAGCCCCATGATAATACCAATCCCGATTCCAATGGTATTCATAAAAACAATTCCTCCTGTATTCTAATGCGTATTCTATAGCTGCCCCGAGGGGCCAGTGATCGAAACATATTCCCGAAAGGAAAGACCGGACAAAGGCGGCCCGGCGGGCGTTCCGGCGTTCTCCTTCCGGCCGCCAGGCCCTATTCCACCTGGGCGGCGGCCACCGCCGCGCCGTCCACGGCCGCTTTCTCCGCCTGCCGTCCTCTTCCGCTCTTCTTCCGCGCCTTCAGCTGCTTTCCCTTCTTCGGCT
>CACZTH010000092.1 GCA_902784035.1 uncultured Eubacteriales bacterium | reverse complement strand
GCCTGATCATCATCGGGGACTCAATGGAAACTTTTTGCGAACAATTCTTGACACTAGCGAGGATCCTCTTACGATCCTCTCACGAATATCTAATAAATATCATAACAATTTTACAATATGACAATTCCATTCGCAATCCTTTGGCCTGAATGGCAACTTTCTGGCATAAACTGCCTGTTCCATTTCGCTGGCATTCGATGAGATAAGCGCCTTTCGGGCCGAAACGGCGCATAAAATAAAGGGGCGCCCCTCTGGAAGCGTCCCTGCGTTCGTCTGATTTCGTTCTATTTCAGCCCCATTGCCTTCCGGAAGGCAGACAAAAGTTCCTCATAGGTCTCCAGCGCCGGCAGATCCGGGTTGGCATCCCGGATGGCCGGGGTGGTCCGGAACAGGAATCCCTGCTTTCCGGCCCGGATCATGGCCAGGTCGTTGAAGCTGTCTCCGGTGGCGATGGTATCGAAGCCGATGGCCTGAAGGCCCCGCACGGTGGCTTCCTTATGGTTGTCCAGCCGGCTCTTCCAGCCCGTCACCCGTCCCTTCTCATCAGTGAGGAGCTCATGGCAGAAAATGGTTGGCCAGCCCAGCTGCTTCATCAGGGGCCGCGCGAACACATCGAAGGTATCCGAGACGATGACGACCTGGGCGAAGGAACGAAGCTCATCCAGGAAAGCCTTCGCGCCGTCCAGAGGCCGCATCTCTGAGATCACCCGCTCGATCTCCCGGTAGCCCAGACCATGCTCGTTCAATAGCGCGATCCGGTAGGCCATCAGTTTCCCGTAATCCGGTTCATCCCGGGTGGTCCGCTTCAGCTCCGGAACGCCGACTGCCTCCGCCACCGCGATCCAGATTTCCGGTACGAGTACGCCCTCCAGGTCAAGACAAGCTAAGTACATGATTCCATCCTTCCGTGCAGCATTTTCTCACTCGTTCGAGTCTATCATGCCCCCCGCCGGGTGTCAATTCCCGGCCCTTTCCCGACCCTTTCCCGCGCCCTCCATCGCCTTCATCATGGGCGCGGCGGGCAGCAAACAGCCCGGACAAGGGAACATGGCCGCTTCCATCGGCCTTCGATGGCTGCGGCCATGTTTCTCTACACGAAGCATCTGTTCATTACTTTTCTTCCGAAGGAGAATGTCAACATCCGGCATGCTCCAACGAAATTCGACAAAATCCGACGATCAGCTGATCCGGAAGTGACCGGCGATCCGATCCTTATTCTTAGGCAGGATGTTCTGCTCATAGCTGGTCTGGCTGGGACTGCCGTTATGCAGAATGTAGGGGGTCCCGTCGGCGGCGCGCCGGTCGGAGACCACCCCGATATGGGTGACTGAACCATTCGCGTCCCGGAAGACCACGATATCGCCGCCCTGCCATTTACTCTTATCCTTCAGACTGGTAGGCAGGCGCTTCGCGGTCCGGATAAAATAATGGTATTGGTTCTCGACCCGGCGGAAGTCGATGTTCTTCTCCCTCTTCATGATGCCGTAGCCATAGAAATCCTTCCGGATGTCCTGGTTGATCAATTCCTGCAGGTCATAGCCCGCGCCCAGAAGGGCATAATTCACCACATCCGTGCAGACCCCATAGCCGTCGGTGGGCCAGCCGCCCTCGTAGACCCGGCTCCCGTACTTCGGCTTGGTCTTCAGATAGGCCTTCGCGCTCTGGAGAATGTCGGTCTGGTCATCGATCCCATCCCCGTCGTGGTCCACCTGACTGTGGTAAACCGGATAGATACCCGCCGGAAGCTCTGTCCCGTACTTCTGGACGGGCGCCGAAACCTGAGCCGCCATGGCTGCCAGGGCGGAGGAAGCAGTGGCGGCGCTCCCCTGACCGCTTCCCGAAGAGGAAGAACTCCCTGAAGATGAGCTTGAGGAAGAACTCGAGGATGAACCCGAGGAAGAGCTCGAAGCCCCGCCGGATGAGCCTGACCCGCTTCCGGCCATCCCCGACCGCACCATCAGAATGCCCGCGCCCGCCGCGAGGACGGCCAGCGCGAGGAGGACCGGGATCAGGACCCGCAGCAGGAACCGCTCGCGCTGAGAGAAGTCCTTCCCGGGACCCCCCGGTCTGTATTCTTTTCTCATATGCCGACACTCCTGTCCTTTATCAGCCGGCATCCAGGACCTTCCCTACCGGTGGATCCTGGTGACCTTCACCAGGGAAACGATGGACAGGGTCAGCGCCGCGACGCTCATCAGAAAGCCAGAGATGCTGACCACCGTCAGAATGATCTTTTTCGCGTTCATGGGGACCTCCCTCTCTGTTTCGGCGAAAAAAACTTCTTTCTGAATTATATCATACACCTGAAATCGGAAAAAGGGACAAAGGCGATGGGCCGCCTACGCCAGATTCTTTGTCAGCAGGCAGCAGACCACGGACACCACCAGACCCACCAGGATCCCCGCCAGGATCTCCGGGACGGTGTGCCCCAGCTTCTCCTCGAAAGGCCGGTCGGACAGGGGTTCCTCCCCCGCGGCCTCTTCCCTCTCCCGGAGCCTGTTCAGGGCCCTCGACTGACGGCCGGTCTCGTAGCGGACCCCATGGGCGTCGTAAATGACGATGATGGCGAAGAACAGGGCGATCACGAATTCGAAGCTGCCCGTCCCATAGACCATAGCCGCCGCCACAGCCAGACCCGTCACTGTGGCCGAGTGGGCGCTGGGCATGCCGCCGCCTCCCGTCAGCCGGGAGACCGAAAATCTGCCCTGGACCAGGTCGATCAGCATCTTCGAGCCCTGGCCGAAGAACCAGCTCATCACCGTCGCGATCAGGACCCGGTTGGTCAGAAGACCCGTTAGATACCTCATCACAGCTCCTTCACGTCGAAGGGGTTCGCCGCGACGTCCTCCGGCCCTGCCATATAAAGGTGATCGAGGAAGCGGACCTGGAAGGAACCAGGGCCCTGGACCTCTCCATCAGCGGCCCGTCCCGCCAGGTTATAAACATTGGCCGCCGTCACCGCCGCCGTGAAGGGATCCGCCACACAGGCGTAGACCGCTGTCACACCGCCCAGGGAGCAGCCCGCTCCCGTGATCATTTCCATATACTTCGAGCCCCCGTAGGAACGGACCACCGTCTTCCCGTCGGTGATCAGGTCGACCTCGCCGGACACCTCCACGGCGCCGCCGATGAGCCTGGCCAGGCTGACGGCAGCCTGCTCCGCCGCGTCCACCGTATCTGTGGAATCCACGCCCCGGGCAGTGGCCGCCGATCCTTCCTCTTCCGCCCCCCACAGAGCAGACAGGGCCATGACCTCTGACGCGTTGGCCCGGACGATGGCCGGCTTATAGTCTTTCATCCGGCGCAGGATATCCATCCGGACGTCCCCCATCCCGACACCGACCGGGTCCAGGACCCATTTCTTCCCGTTCTCGCTCAGAAACTTCGCGGCCTTCACGAAAGTGTCCCGGTAGACCGGCATCATGGTCCCCATGTTAATGTAGAACCCGTCACTCATGCCGCCTAAGGCTTCCGCTTCATCGTCCAGATAGGTCATGGCCGCGGACCCCCCGACCGCCAGCTGAGCGTTGGCCACCAGATTGATGGTCACGTTATTGGTCATGGACGGGGCCATGGGGTTCTCCGCCTTCACCCTCTTCACCGCATCGATGATCTTTCTCTGAATCTCTTCCTTCTTCATACTGCTTCCTCCCAGATGGATCTAAATTTGAATTATTATACCATGCCCTGACCCCGCCGGACAAGGGAACGCCCCCTCGCCCGATCAGGAACGCCCCCGCGCCCGATCAGGGCCGGCACGACTTCGCTGCCGCGGCGCGGGGCAATCGTATACAATCTGCCCCGGCGCCCGCTCATGGGCGGCACGACTTGCCACCCTTCACCCGCCGGGGTAAAATATCCACATGATGAAAAAAGACGACGCGACGAAAATCGAAACGAGGAGCTCCTCCAGGGAGACGGCCGCCCGGGCCCTCCTGGCCTGGTATGACGAAAACGGCAGGACCCTGCCCTGGCGGCAGGATCCTTCTCCCTACCATGTCTGGCTCTCGGAGATCATGTCTCAGCAGACCCGGATCGAGACCGTGATCCCCTATTACCAGCGCTTCCTCGCCGCGCTTCCCGATATCCCTTCCCTGGCGGAGGCGTCCGAGGACACCTGCCTGAAACTCTGGGAGGGGCTGGGCTACTACAGCCGGGTCCGGAACCTTCGGAAAGCCGCCCAGCGAGTCATGACCGTCTACGGCGGCGTCCTGCCGAAAACAGAAGATGAACTCCTGACCCTGCCCGGGATCGGGCCCTACACGGCCGCCGCCATCGCCTCCATGACCGGGGGACAGAGGACCCCTGCCGTAGACGGGAACCTGATCCGGATCTTCTGCCGGATGACCTGGTACGATCAGCCTCCCCGGATCCCCGCCGCCCTCCGGGCGGCGAAAGCCTGGTTTCTGGAACGGATGCCGGCGGACCGGCCAGGAGACTTCAACCAGGCCCTCATGGACCTGGGCGCGGGGGTCTGCCTGCCTAATTCTACCCCCTTATGCTGGTCCTGCCCCTGGGCGGGCGCCTGCCGGGCCCACCGGCGGGGCCAGGAGATGGACCTTCCCCGCCGCCCCG
>CACZTH010000091.1 GCA_902784035.1 uncultured Eubacteriales bacterium | reverse complement strand
TCCATATCCCCGCCGGTGTCGACGACGGCGGGAAGATCCGCCTGAAGGGCCGCGGAAACACACTGCTCGGCGGTGGGAAGGGCGATCTGTATCTCCGTGTCCATGTGGCGCCGAAAGCAGGCGTCCGCCGTAAAGGCGCGGATATCTACACGACGAGATACATTCCGTTCATTGTCGCCTGCCTGGGCGGTACGGTGAAAGTTAAGACGGTGTACGGGAAAAATATCAGCGTGAAGATCCCCGCCGGCACACAGTCTGGGAAGACGATCCGCCTGAAGGGCATGGGAGTCCGCCTTCCCGGGAAGGCAGCCGGTGATCAGTATGTGGCGATAGAGATCGAAGTCCCGCGGGATCTTACGTCCGCCGAGAAACAGAAGCTCAGGGAATTCGACCGGCTCCGCCGCGGCGGGCAGGGGGGCGCGGGGCGGTCCTGCCGCCGCCCCGGCAGCGCGGCGTGACGTCGCGGCTTTTTGTCTAACTATAAAAATAATGGGTATTATAGGTAATATGCACTATTACGATTTAAAGGAAGGAGAAACGAAATGAACAGGATGCCTGTTGTTTTTTCCGGGCACGGAAGCCCGATGCTGGCGCTGGAAGATACGGAAGTGACGCGGGGGCTGCGCTCTGTCGGGGAGGAGATCACCGCGAAACACGGAAAGCCGAAGGGCATCCTGGCGGTGTCGGCCCACTGGTATACCCGGGGATCGTTCCTTCAGAGGGAAGAGAAGCCCCGTCAGGTCTACGACATGTACGGGTTTCCGGACGAGCTTTATGCGTTCCGGTATCCCGCGGAGGGATCGCCGGAACTGGCTGACGCGGCGGCGGAACTGCTGCGCGAGGCTTCCGGCGTTCCGGAGGTGACAGTGGACAATAGCTGGGGCATCGACCATGGGACGTGGACCGTGCTCTGCCATATGTTCCCGGAAGCGGACGTTCCGGTCGCGCAGCTCAGCGTGGACGCGTCCGCTTCTCCCCGGGAGCTGTACGATATCGGACGGGCGCTGGCTCCGCTCAGGGACGCGGGATATCTGATCTTCGCCAGCGGGAATGTGGTTCATAATCTTCGTCGTGTGGAGTGGGACAATCCGGGCGGATCGCCGGAAACAATCTCGTTTAACAGCGCCGTCATCCGGAAGGTGCAGGCGCGGGACGACGCCGGCCTCATGGACTATGCGGGCATCCCCCACGCGGATTACGCGGTGCCAACGCCAGAGCATTATCTTCCGCTCCTCTATGCGCTGGGCGCGGCGGAGGGCGAAGCGCCCCGCCTGTTTAATGACCAGAGCGAGATGGCAGCCATCTCCATGACTGGCTTCGCCTTCGGTCTGTAGGCTGTAGCGCCGGCATTAAAAGAGACCCGGAGCGCGCTCCGGGCCTTCCATTTTCCGATATGTTTCTTACTCTTTCTTCCCTCTATACGTTCCAGGGACTGGACCAGGGCCAACCGCCCATAATAGAAATGAAATCGGGGCGGCGGTCCGGGCCGCGCCGGTGAAACCGCTTACAGGGCCTTCTTCTCGGCAGCGGTGATCACGTGCTTCATCAGCATGCTGGTGGTGACAGAGCCGACACCGCCGGGGACCGGGGTGATGGCCTTCACTGTCTTCTCCGCCTCCGCGAAGTCCACATCGCCGCACATCTTGCCATTCTCGTCGAAGTTAATGGCCACATCGATGATGGTCTGGCCGGGGTTCAGGAAGTCCTTCGTCACGGTTCCTCTGTGGCCGGCCGCCGCGATGATCACGTCCTTATCCCTGCAGATGGAGGCCATGTCCACGGTCTTGGTGTGGCAGACGGTGACAGTGGCGTTGGCCTTAATCAGCATCATGGCCACGGGCTTTCCGATGACCTGGCTGCGGCCGACCACAGCGACATTGGCGCCCCGGAGGTTCACGTCATAGTGCTTGAGGATCTCCATGCAGGCCTCGGCCGTGCAGGGCGGGAAGCCTTTGTCCACGCCGGCGTAGACGCCGGCCTGGGAGATGTCGGTGATCCCGTCTACGTCCTTCTCTGGGGCCAGGGCGTTCCGGACGGTCTCATCGTCGATGTGCCTGGGCAGGGGACGGAACATGAGGACGCCGTGGATGCTGTCGTCCTGGTTGATCTTCTCGATCTCGGCCAGGAGCTGATCCTGGGTCATGTCTTCAGGGAAGACGAACTGTTTGACGGTGACGCCGGTCTTCTCGGCCCGCTTCAGCGCGCCGCGCTCGTAGGCCATGTCATCCGGCCGCTCGCCCAGACGGACGATGGCCAGGACCGGGGTGACGCCTTTCGCCTTCAGGGCCTCGGACCGCTGGAGCAGGTCGGCGTTCAGAGCGTCGACGACTTCTTTGCCTTTAAGAATCTGTGCCATTTCTTACCTCTTTCTTATCGTAGTCAGGGCTGGGATCGGGATTACAGGCGGTCCTTCACGCTCTGGAAGATCTCGGCCGCGAAGGGGACGTATTTCTCCAGCATCTCGTTGGCCTTCTTCTCGGTGGCCTCGGCCACGGCTCTGTCCTTCATGGACGCGGTGTTGATGAAGACGTTCAGGGAAGCGCCCTGGAGGGCCGCGCCGCACATGACGGCGCCGACGCCGGCGTCGCTGAGCGCGAGCTTGCTGCCTTTGTCCGCGAACTCCTTCATCAGGTCGAGGGCCTCACAGCACTTCTCCATGATCTGGATGGGTACGCCGCAGGCGCTGACCAGGCATTTCTCCATGACCTCCGCCTTATGGGCCTTCTCTTCTTCTGTATTCTTCGGCAGGCCGTAGGCCTTCGACAGGGGCTCGAAGACTTCCGCGTCCTTCTCGACCAGGTCCAGCAGGTCCTTCTGCAGGGCGTCCGCCTTCTTCTGGAGGGCGAGGATGTCTTCTTCCACGTCCTTATATTTCTTCTTGCCCACGGTGAGGGAGCCTACCATGTTGCCCAGGGCCGTGCCGACAGCGCCGACCAGAGCGGAGGCGCCGCCGCCGCCGGGGACCGGGGCTTTCGTGGACAGGACGCTGACGAAATCGATGCAGGACTTTTCAGTAAGGGCCATATTTCCTCCTTCTATATAAAAGGGCCGGCACCCCCGGGATGGATCCCGTCAATGCCGGCCGCGTATGCTGCTGTTTAGAACAGGCCAGAGATCCGACCGTTATTGTCCACGTCGATCTTCTCAGCGGAGGGGATCTTCGGCAGACCAGGCATGGTCATGATGTTGCCCGTCTTGGCCACGATGAAGCCAGCGCCAGCGTTGATCTTCATCTCCTTAATGGTGATGTCGAAGCCTTCCGGAGCGCCCAGGGCCTTCGGGTCATCGGAGAAGCTGAACTGGGTTTTCGCCATGCAGATGGGCACGTTGTCGAAGCCCAGCTCGGTCAGACGCTGCATCTGCTTCTTCGCCGCGGCGGTGAACTTCACGCCGTCGCCGTGGTAGACCTTCTTCACGATCTTCTCGATCTTGACTTCGATCGGATCCTCGAGGTCATAGGCGAACTTGAAGTCGTTCGGCTGCTCGCAGAGACGGACCACTTCCTCGGCCAGGGCCTTGCCGCCTTCGCCGCCCTTCGCCCAGACTTCGGACAGGACCACGTTCACGCCCAGCTCGTTGCACTTCTTCTCGACCAGGTCGAGCTCGGCCTTCGTGTCGGTCGGGAAGGCGTTAATCGCGACCACGCAGGGCAGACCGAAGACGTTCTTAATGTTGTCCACGTGACGGAGCAGGTTGGGCATGCCCTTCTCCAGAGCTTCCAGGTTCTCGTTATTCAGGTCGGCCTTCGCGACGCCGCCGTGATGCTTCAGCGCTCTCACGGTCGCGACGACGACAGCGGCGGACGGGTGGAGGCCAGCCATCCGGCACTTAATGTCGAAGAACTTCTCCGCGCCCAGGTCAGCGGCGAAGCCGGCCTCGGTGATCACATAGTCAGCGTGCTTCAGCGCCATCTTCGTAGCCATGACGGAGTTGCAGCCATGGGCGATGTTGGCGAAGGGGCCGCCGTGGATGAAAGCCGGGTTGTGCTCCAGGGTCTGGACCAGGTTCGGCTTCAGAGCGTCCTTCAGGACCGCGGCGCAGGCGCCCTGGATCTTCAGGTCGCCGACGGTGACAGGCTCATCGTCATAGTTGTAGCCAACCACGATGCGGGCGATGCGGGCCTTCATGTCGTCGATGTCCTTCGACAGGCAGAGGATGGCCATGATCTCGGAGGCGACGGTGATGTCGAAGCCGTCCTCACGGGGCACGCCCTGCGCCTTGCCGCCCAGGCCGTCCACCACGAACCGCAGCTGGCGGTCGTTCATGTCGACGGCACGCTTCCAGGTGATCTGCTTGGGGTCGATGCCGAGCTCGTTGCCCTGCTGGATGTGGTTGTCGAGCATGGCGGCAAGCAGGTTGTTGGCCGCACCGATGGCATGG
>CACZTH010000090.1 GCA_902784035.1 uncultured Eubacteriales bacterium | reverse complement strand
TACCCGGCCGATGTGCTGGGCCAGATCCGGGATCTGGGCGTGAAGGTCGACGCCTTCGACTGCCTGAAGACCGCTGAGGCGGCCGGCTCCTCGAAGACCGTGAACATCGTCCTCCTGGGCCGCTTGTCCAGGTACTTCTATTTCACCGACGAGGAGTGGATGGACGCCCTGGAGGCCTGCGTGCCCCCCAAGTTCCTGGAGATGAATAAGAAGGCCTTCCAGATGGGGAAGGATGCCTGACTGAGGTGACAAAGGGATGCCTGACTGAGGTGACAAAGGGATGCCTGACCGAGCTGACAAAGGGCATTTGTTGACAGGCTCCCGCCCGCGTGCTATAATGCACCCGAAGTGAATAAGGAAAGCACATAAGGGGAGCCGGCAGGCTGAGAAAGGATGATTCCTGACCCTATGAACCTGATTTGGGTAATGCCAACGGAGGGAGTTTATATGAATTGATCGGACGCCTTTCGGGCGTCCGTTTTTCGTTCGCCGCTGGTTTCGCTTTCCGACTCGCAGACCGGGGGCACCACCCTCTGCCTCCAGAAATGGAGTGAACCGTCCCGATGGGACGCAGGCGCCGGCCGCTGGCTTTCTCTGACCCTGAGACAGCCTTCGGACCGGCGCCTTTTACTATATTCCCATACGAAAGAAAGGAAGTATCGTCAGATGGAAAGCTATGTCGAGCTCCGGCACATTTCCAAGTCCTTCGGCAGAGTGAAGGCCCTGGACGACGCCAGCCTCTCCTGCAGCCAGGGCGAGGTCCTGGCCATCGTAGGCGACAACGGCGCCGGGAAATCCACCCTGATTAAGATCCTGACCGGGGAATTCCAGCCGGACAGCGGAGAGATCCGGATCGGAGGCCGGTCCTTCACCCACCTCACCATCCGTCAGGCCCTGGCGGAGGGGATCTCCTGCGTCTATCAGGACCTGGCACTGGGTGACACCCTTAATGTAGCCCAGAACATCTTCCTGGGGAAGGAGCTCACCCGCCACGGTCTCCTGCTGCGGAAGGAGATGGAGCGGGAATCCGCCGCTCTCCTGGAACGTCTGAAGATCGACATCCCGGACCCCCGGGTCCCGGTCGCCGCCCTGTCCGGCGGCCAGCGCCAGGGCGTCGCGGTCGCACGTCTGGTCAACCGGGGCGGCAGCATCCTCATCTTCGACGAGCCGACAGCGGCCATGGGCCTGACGGAGGCCGGCAGGACGCTGGCCCTGCTCCGGGAGCTGGCGGACCAGGGATTGACTGTAATCATCATCTGCCACAACCTGGCCCAGGTCTATCAGATCGCGGACCGGATCGCCGTCATGCGGCACGGGAAGGTCATGCGGGAGGACCAGGCCTCGAAGATCAGCCAGCAGGACATCGTGGCCATTCTGTCCTCCGCCCTGCTGGACGAGACGGAAGGAGGAAAACATGCGGAAACCCTTTAAACTCCCCTACGACGGAATGCTCCTGATCATCCTCCTGGTCCTCTGCGGGATCATGGCGGCCCTGAGCCCCTTCTTCCTGACCGTGGACAACCTGGTGAACCTTTTCAACCAGACGGCCACCTATCTCTTCCTGGCGATCGGCATGACCTTCGTCATCTGCTCCGGCAGCATCGACCTGTCAGTGGGGACCATCATCGGCTTTACGGGCATGGTCATCTCAGAGCTCTACAATCTGGGACTGTCTCCCGGGCTCGCCGTTCTGGCCGGGCTGGCCTCGGCGGTCCTGATCGGTCTGGTGAACGGGTGGATCACCGCCTACCTGCGCATCAATTCCTTCATCGCTACCCTTTGCACCATGACCATCTTCCGGGGCGTCGTCCTCTTAATCACCAATTCCGAGTCCCTGTTCGGCTTCGGAAAGTTCATCAGCTTCTTCGGGACCGGCGAGATCCTTCATATCTCAGTGCCCATCCTCATGGCCGCTGTCTGCGTCGTCCTGGGCTGGCTCCTCCTCCACCACACCCGGTTCGGCACCTACACCCTGTTCCTCGGGGCGAATCAGACCGCCCTGCAGCGGTTCGGCGTGAATGAGAAGCGGGCGAAGATGCTGGTCTTCATCCTGTCCGGACTCCTGGCCGGGATCGCCGGTCTGGTGATCGTGGCCCGACTGGACTCCGCCCAGCCCCTGGCCGGTTCCGGCTATGAGATGGACGCCATCGCCGCCGTCATCCTGGGCGGCACCGCTCTGGAGGGAGGCAGGGGGTCTGTGCTCGGCGCCGTCCTGGGCTGCCTGATCCTGAACGTCATCTCCAACGGACTCACCCTCCTGTCCGTTTCCACCCATTATCAATCGATCATCACGGGGGTCGTCCTCATCTTTGCGGTCCTGATCTCCGAGAAGAACCGGCGGGACAGACTTTCTGGCCGCTGAGATATGAACTATTTCGTCACTGTGTATTGTTGAAGGAGAAGAAAATGAAAAAGAAACAGTTTCTGACGCTCGCGCTGGCGGGCGTCCTGACCGCCGCCCTCCTCACCGGCTGTGGCAGCGCCAAGAAGAGTGATTCGACAACAACGAAGAAGACCGAGACTACTTCATCCGATTCCATTTTCCAGGAATATAATAAGAAAAT
>CACZTH010000089.1 GCA_902784035.1 uncultured Eubacteriales bacterium | reverse complement strand
TTCTGAGACCAGGGGCATTAGCGCAGCTGGGAGCGCGTTTGACTGGCAGTCAAGAGGTCACGGGTTCGAGCCCCGTATGCTCCACCAGATGAAACCACTGAGATTCTAACGATCTCGGTGGTTTTTTGTTGCTTCGTTCCCCTGTCAGCCTCAAACTGGTTCAGAATACCAGCTGTACCAGCAGCATATAGCATACAGTCCCACCGGCGATGGACAGAAGCATTTGTTTTTTCCACAGATGCAGAAGAATGGTGACGGCGACGGCAATCAGTTCCGGGATTCCGTGGCTTCCGCTCAGAACGGACACATTTTTCAGACAGTAGATGACCAGCATTCCGAAGATCGCATCTGGAAGCGCCTGCCCGAGGTACTGAACATACTTCGGAGTCGGCTTATTGTCGGAGAAAATGAGAAACGGAAGAAATCTCGTGATCATCGTTCCGAAGACGCAGAGCGCGATGGTGATGATCTGCTGAGCGAGTGTCATGCGGGTCCCCCCTCCTTTTCAATCGTGCCGCGCAGCGCGGTCAGGCAGACCAGAATGCAGACCATGGCCGGAATCATAAAGCTGTCCGCGGTGAAGATCACACGGCAGAGCAATGTGCAGGAAAGGCCGATGAGCGCGGCGAGATGATTTTTTTCTTTCATCCACTGATTCAGGAAGATGACAATAAACATGGCGGTCATCACAAAATCCAGCCCCTCAGAGTTAAAATGAATCAGCCCACCGAGAATTCCACCGATTGTGGCTCCGGAGAACCAGTACAGGTGATTGAGGAGTGTGACGAAGAACATGAACCATCCTCTGTCTACATCCATTGGGATGTCAGCAGAATAATTGATCGAGAACGTCTCGTCGCACATTCCGTAAATTAGATAGAACTTCTTCCATCCCAGACCCCGGAACCGGTCCAGCATGGAGATGCCGTAGAAAAGATGCCTCGCCTGGATAATCAGCGTCATCAGTAAAGTCTGCAGCGGAGCAAAGGGCGCCAGCAGCATGGATACGGCGACGAACTCAAGCGACCCTCCGCAGATAAGCAGGCTCATCAGGCAGGGGTAAATGAAACTGAACCCGGAAACATTCATATAGATGCCGTACGCGAGTCCAAGGAACCAGAACCCGGCAAAGACTGGAACAGTATAAGGAAAAGCGGTTTTGAAAGCTTTATGAACCATATTCCACGCTCCTGTTGACAATTTAAATTACATATCGTAATTTTTAATAAACAAACAATATCACCGTTAATTAAAACATTCAATACGTAATTTATAAAAACGACAGGAGAACCTGATGGAAATCAGTGAGATTATCGCAGTCAACTTGAAGAGACTGCGGGAAGAACGGAACCTTAGCCTCGGGCAGCTGGCGGAGACGGCGGGTGTCAGCAAGGTTGTGCTTTCACAACTGGAAAAAGGGTCCGCCAACCCGACAATCAATACGATCTGGAAGATCTCTGGCGCGCTCGGCCTGCCCTACACCAGTCTCCTGGAGATGCCGGAGACGAACGCGATCCATGTCCGGAAGAAGGAGATACGTGATCTGTGCGAGGATGGATATCACATCTTCAGCTACTACAGGAAGGAAGCGAACAGGCCATTTGAACTGTATGAGATCGAGATGGATCCGGGATGTATTCATGAGTCGATTGGACATTCCTCTGAGAGCTTTGAGTACATTATTGTGACAGAAGGGCAGATGGATATTGAGGTGAACGGAGAATCCCAGACGCTCGATTGCGACGATGGACTGTGCTTTGAGGCTGCCGTGCCGCATTCTTACAGGAATAAATCATCAAAAAGAGCAGCGGCGGTTCTGATGATTTATTACAAATAATACGAACGGAGGACGCGGCGCCATCGCGGCAGCCGGCATGACCCTCTCAGGCCTCAAGCCGGCGCGCGAGGTCACGAAGCGCTTCATTCAGCGCTTCATGAAAGGTGGGGTGCGGACGGACCACAGCCAGCATCTCTTCAGGGGAAAGCCGGTTCACAATCGCCTCCGTGATCTCGGAGATCATTTCCGAACTGCGTTCGCACATGAGCTGCGCCCCGACGATCCGGTGGTCGTCCTTCGCCGCGAGGATCTTCATGAAGCAGCGCTCATCCGTGGCGATGACTGTCCGCGCGTTGCTGTACAACGCCGCCTTACCCGCGGCGACCGCGATGCCGGCCTCCTTCGCGGCCTGCTCATCGAGCCCGACGACCGCGATTTCCGGTCTGGTGAACACACAGGCCGGCACAGGCGCCGGCTCTCCCGCCCCGCTCCCCGGGCGGCCATCAGACGCGGCGTGACCGCCCGCCATGTCCTTCACACAGGCCATGCCCTGCGCGGCCGCGACATGCGCCAGCTGAATCTTCGAGGAGAGATCCCCAACCGCGTAGACATGAGGAAGGGACGTCCTGTAACGCTCATCCGCGGCGATCCGCCCGTCCTCCATGACCAGATCCTTCAGGACAGCCTCATCGAACAGACCTTCCGTGTTCGGTCTGCGGCCGACGGCGCACAGGACCCTTTCAGATGTCACGGAGGACAGTTTATCGCCGGCCCGGAATCGGACCGTTACACCGGCGCCTGCGCCGCCGGAGACTTCGGGGGAGAGCTCCGCCGGAACGATTTCTGTCGCCACGGCCTTCGTACAGACGCTGACGCCGCGCTTCTTCAGGATCCTCGTGAGGTTCTGGGAGATTTCCTTATCCATCGTCGGCAGGATACGGCTCATGCCCTCCAGGATCGTCACCTGGACCCCGAGATCGTTGAAGAAGGTCGCGAACTCAGCGCCGATGACGCCGCCGCCGATGATGACCAGAGACTGGCAGGAATGGTCACCGCCGCTCAGAACATCATCAGACGTCAGCACCTCCGGAAGATCCAGTCCCGGGATCGGCGGCATGTACGGAACGGATCCTGTCGCGAGGATGACATCGTCGGCTGTGAGAATCCGCTCCCCGGAGGGCCCCGCGACGCTCACCCGGCGGTCAGGCAGCAGCGTGGCCTTCCCCTCAATCAGGTCTATGCCGGCTGTCTTGAAGGAGGCGGCAGCCTGGTCCGACAGTTTCGCGCAGACCTCATTCTTATATTCAAAGAGCCTGGGCATATTCACCGACGCAGTGCCTTCAAGGACGCCACGCGACACTTCTCTGGAAAAATCAGCGATGATCCCGGAGGCATGGAGGAGCGTCTTCGTGGGAACGCACCCTCGGTTCAGGCAGGTGCCGCCTGCTCGATCATCCTCGATGACCGCCGCGCGCATTCCCTGCCTCGCTGCCTGAAGGGCCGCCGCTGTGCCCGCGGGCCCGGAACCGATGATGATCAGCTGATAATCCTTCATTTTTCCGCCTTTCTGTCACTATCTATCTCCCGTCAGGCCCTGCCGGATCTCCACGCTGACCCCCGGCAGTACAGCGGCGACAGTCGCCCCGCGCAGGCCCGGCCGGCTCTCCCTCGAAAGCGCCTGTCCCGCTATTCCGTACGCGTATACTTCACCACAGGGTGTCTGGATGCCTGGACCTCATCGGGCCTGCCGATCTTCGTCTCATGCGGAGAACTCTTCACATACTCCGGATCCTCGTGCGCAAGCCGGTAAACCTTCAGGAATACCTCCGCCGCCCGATCCAGCGTCTCCCTGCTCTCGGTCTCGGTCGGCTCCAGCATCAGAGCCTCATGCACGATGAGCGGGAAATACATGGTCGGCGGGTGAATGCCATAGTCGATCAGGGTCTTCGCCACATCCAGCGCGGAACACCCGGTCTCCTCCTTCAGGTCATGCAGGCCCAGGACGAACTCATGCATGCAGGTACGCGGATAAGCCACCTGATAGGTTCCCTCCAGCTGACGCATCAGGTAATTAGCGTTCAGCACGGCGTTTTCCGCCGTCTCCGGGATACCTTCCTTCCCAAGCGACATGATGTAGGCAAGCGCCCGTACGACGATCAGAAAATTCCCCTGATAAGCTCTCACCTGGATGTGTCCGCCGGGCCCGCCCGCGGCGCGGGCCGCCTCCGCGGGCCGCTCTCCCCCGTCCGCCAGCACCGAGCGCGGCAGGAAGGGCGCGAGGAAGGCCTTGCAGCCGACCGCGCCGGCGCCCGGACCCCCTCCGCCGTGGGGGGTGGCGAAGGTCTTATGAAGATTCATGTGAACGCAGTCGAAGCCCATATCACCGGGTCTCACGATGCCCATGACGGCGTTCAGATTCGCGCCGTCGTAGTAGCAGAGGCCGCCGGCTTCATGCACCATGCTCGTGATCTTCAGGATATTTTTGTCAAAAAGTCCAAGCGTATTCGGGTTCGTCAGCATCAGCCCCGCGGTATCCGATCCCAGAACCGCCGAAAGCGCATCCAGGTCGATGCCGCCGTCCGGCGCGGAGGCAACATTCACCACCTCGAAACCGCACATGGACGCGGTCGCGGGATTCGTGCCGTGCGCCGAGTCCGGAACGATGATCTTCTTCCTCCTGGTATCGCCTCTTGAATCGTGATACTGCTTGATAAGCAGGACGCCCGTGAACTCTCCGTGGGCGCCGGCCGCCGGCTGGAAGGTCATATCGTCCATGCCGGAGATCTCACAAAGGTACTTCTTCGCGGTGTCCATGACCTCCTGACAGCCCGGGACAGAAGCCGCGGGCGCCAGCGGATGGATGCCGGTGAAGCCCGGCAGCGCCGCCGCCTCCTCATCGACCCTCGGGTTATACTTCATCGTGCAGGACCCGAGCGGGTAGAAGCCGCAGTTCACGCCGAACACCTGG
>CACZTH010000088.1 GCA_902784035.1 uncultured Eubacteriales bacterium | reverse complement strand
GTCTGAGAGGGTTTGTGTGCGTCTGAAAAAAGGCATAAAAAAATCCGCTGACCATTGAAATCAGCGGAATTCGTTGCAATGTAAAAGGTTCAGAGTTTTGCCTCTGAACCCCAAAAATGGTGGAGATGAGGAGAATCGAACTCCTGTCCGAAAACATTTCCGCAGCAGTTTCTCCGAGCGCAGCTGGTGTTTTAGGTTTCGCTGTTCCGGACGTCCATCAGCAGACTTCCGGCTTCGCTATCCCGTAGGTCCCCGACGGATCCGGGAGCGTCCGCCGAGTTTTCCCGCATGATCGATACCCGGCCTCCAACCTGCGGGTGAGCAGGAGCGGGCAGGCTAAAGGCTGCAGTTAAGCAGCGAGAGCCAGATTATTATTATCTTTTGCGTTTATATTTAAACGGCCCCTTAGTACGCAGACTGGGCGACTGCGGCTCGCTTGTGCTGTTTCTATGCCCCCGTCGAAACCATTGCACCCCCATGACGGAAGCGGCGAACCGGCTCTGGCCGGCTGCCATTCATCTGCTCTATCGAGTTGAGACAATATAACATATTTCTAAGATACCCGCAAGAGGCCTTTCTTACTCATCGAATTTCAACTCACTGTTCTTACTCATCGAATTTCAATCTCTCACCTTTAATTACTCGTCGAATTTCAACCTCGTCGAATTTCGACATTTTCCGACGCGCCAGGCCCGGCAGCGCAGGGTTGCAGATGATGAGGCGGCAGTCTTCCCGGTCAGCGTCAGACCTGCCGGCGGCCCAGGGCTGTGGATGGGGCGGCACCTGCTCGGTCAGCGCACGCGGCGCGCCTTTCGCCTGCTTTTGTCCCCCTCGCCCGCTCGCTCCCTTACCAGCGATCCTTCATGGCCCGCTCGATCCGCCGGTTGGCGTCGGCCTTCGCGATAGAGTCACGTTTATCGTAATTCTTCTTCCCCCGGGCCACGGCGAGTTCCATCTTACAGAGCCCCTTCGTATTAATATAGAGCCGCAAAGGGACCAGGGTGAGGCCCTCCCGGGTGGTCACGCCGATCAGGCGGCGGATCTCCTTCTTATGCAGAAGAAGCTTCCTGGGGCGGAGCGGATCCTGATTGAACCGGTTTCCCTGCTCATAGGGACTGATGTTCATCCCATAGACGATGACCTCACCGTTTTCAACTTTCGCGTAGCTTTCCTTAATGGAAGCTTTCCCGGCACGGATGGATTTAATTTCCGTACCGGTGAGGACGATGCCGCATTCGTAGGTATCCTCGATGAAATAATCGTGACGGGCTTTTTTATTATTAGCGACCAGCTGGGTCTCTCTTTTTTTCATGACAAAATCCTTTCGGACAGACGGTCAGCCGACGATCCGGCCTGTGACCCGCCTCAGCCCCGAGTCAAGGCTTTCGGACGCAGGGTCAACCGGCGATCCGGCCGACGCGGTCGAAGGGCCATAGCCGGCAGACAATCCGGCCCAGGAGCTCCTTACAAGGGACGGGGCCGATCCTGTCGGACCGGCTGTCCAGGCTGTCCAGGCGATTGTCGCCCATGCAGAAGCAGCACCGGTCGGGGACCATCAGGTCCAGGCTGCCATTGGTCCAGCCGTCCTTCAGATAGGGTTCCTGGAGAGGCTGGCCGTTCAGCAGGACCCTGCCATCCTGGATCTGCAGGTGATCGCCGGCCAGGGCGATGACTCGTTTAATCAGAAGCTTTTTCCCGCCCTTTCCGTCGGAAAGGTCAGACCGGAAGACGACCACGTCTCCCCGCCGGGGCCCCTTCTTCCGATAGGCGGTTCGATTCAGGATCAGGTAGTCCCGCTCCCGGAAGGTCGGGAGCATGGAGACCCCCTCTACCCGGGTCGGGCGGATAAAATGATGGGCGGCCATAGCGATGGCAACAGCCGCGCCGGCTTCGGCGGCCGCGCTGACAAGTTCTTTCATAACGCTTCCCCTCTTCATGACTGGTAGGGGTTGTGGATCGGCCCGAACTTATTGAAACGGTAGACCCGAAAAACGACCTTGCCCACGATGCGGGAAGTCTTAATGGCGCCGACCTCCGGAGACCGGCTGTCCACGCTGGCCACCCGGTTATCGCCCAGGCAGTAGACACAGCCCTTCGGCACCCGGTAGCTGACCACGAGGCCGGGGGTCACCCCATCCTTCGTATAGGACTGGCTGTCCTTCTTCCCATTGATATAGACTTCCCCGTCCCGGATGTCGATCACGTCATTCGGCAGCCCGATGACCCGCTTGATCAATAGCTTCTTCCGTCCCTTCTCGTCGAGCAGGTCAGACCGGAAAACGATCACATCTCCCTTCCGCGGGAGCTTCTCATTCCGGTAGGACAGGCGGGAGATGAAGAGATAGTCATGGGCCTTAAAATTAGGAAGCATGGAGGTCTCCACCACGATGGTCGGCCGGAAGGCCAGGGTGATGAGCCAGGTGATGACCACCGCCAGGGCGATGTCCAGCACCCATCTCAGCACTGCCTGCTTCATAGATGGTTTCTCTGTATTCGAGGCTGTATCAGACATTTCTCTCTCCTAAATCTATCGCTTCACCGTCTGGTCTGTCCGCCGGACAGGCCGAACAGCGCCTCCTCCGCGGCCTGAAATCGCACGGGCGGCTGGGCCGTGAAGGACCGGCCGTTCAGATAGGCCAGAGGCGTCGGAAGATCCCGGAAGCGGAGGGTCTCCGCGTGGAGGAGCTGGACGGTGAGGCCGAGTTCTTCCCGGGCCAGGCGGTTGGCCGCCGGGTCTCCGTATTTCGGGTCTCCCAGGAGGGGATGACCGGCGCCCGCCATCTGAACCCGGATCTGGTGGGTGCGGCCGGTGTCGATCTGGACCTGACAAAGGCTGACCGGCATCCGGTCCAGGGCCCCTGCCGCCAGCGGCCTGACCTCGGTCCGCATGAGCCGGGCCCCTTCTGTCCCCGCCGCGTGCTCCGTCACCTGGTTCCTCGTCTCGTCCTTCGTCATGCTGGACACCAGGTCCAGGGGCGCTTCCACCCTGCCCAGGCAGATGGTCCGGTAGTATTTCCCGATCCCCTGCCGGGAGCGGATCCGCTCGTTCAGGAGCCGCTGAACAGGATAATTCAGGGCGAACAGGACCAGGCCGGATGTGTTCCGGTCCAGCCGGTTGACGGGGGCCGGCGAGAAGGAGGACTGGCGCCGGGGATCGTAGGCGCCCTCCTCGATCAGGTAGTCTACTACCTGGTTGGCCAGGTGGTCCCGGCGCTCCTGCCCGTTTCCATGGGTCAGGAGGCCGGCGGGCTTATTCACGATCAGCACGTTCTCATCTTCATAGATAACCCGGAAGGTCTTATGGGTTCGACCCCGCTTCCTGTCCCGGCGGAGTCGAGCCAGCTCTTCATCGGACAGATAGAGGGCCAGCTGGTCGCCTGCCTGAAGGACATACTCCGCGGGCTTCCTCGCGCCGTTCACCTTCACGTCCTTCCGGACGGCCCGGTAGATGAAACTGAGGGGCGCCTTCTCCAGGTATTTCCGCAGGAACCGGTCCAGCCTCCGGCCCGCCTCGTTTTCTCCGATGGGGATGATAATCATAGCAATATATTATACAACAGCCACCGCTGGTTGGCAAAAAAATTGTCCTCTCCCCCGATCTATGATAGAATAGCAAGATGTGAAGGAGTAAGAAAGGAAGTACAGATGAAGCACAGAGGATTCCGTGATTTTCTTTACGACTATAACGATATCATCCTGGCCGCCGCCATCCTGCTGATCGCCGCGCTGGTGATCTTTTGGCGTGTTCAGGTCATCATGGCCTATCCGAAGACCCTGGTCGGCGACTCGAAGGCCGGCACCCAGAAGCAGGTGGAACAGACCATCACCGAGCAGCAGCAGGAGAAAGCGGCCGCGGAGAAGGAATCCGGCCAGGCCCAGGTAGACACCATCGCCACCTGGGAAGACGGCCGCCTCACCTCGGACGTTCAGGTCAAGCTGGACTCGAAGGACACGGATGCCGTCATCCAGAAGCTGGTCAACGCCGGCATGTACGAGAGTAAGGTGGAGTTCCAGACCATCTGTAAGGCGGCGGGTGTGAAGTACACGAAGGTGAAGAAGAACACGGTCATCACCTTCCCGAAAGGCTCGACGAAGGAAGCGGCGGCGAAGATGGTCGCTTCTAAGTAGTAAAAGGAGGTTAACATGGCACTTATCACGACGAAGGAGATGTTCGCCAAGGCTCTGAACGCGGATTACGCGGTCGGCGCCTTCAACGTGAACAACATGGAGATCGTTCAGGGCATCGCGGAGGCCGCCCAGGCGGAGAACGCTCCGGTGATCCTGCAGGTATCGGCGGGCGCCCGGAAATACGCCAAGCCGGCCTACCTGAGGAAGCTGGTGGAAGCTGCCATCGAGGACACCGGCATCGACGCTGCCCTGCACCTGGACCATGGCGCGGATTTCGAGATCTGCAAGTCCTGCGTGGACGACGGCTTCACCTCCGTCATGTATGACGGGTCCAAGCACCCCTTCGAGGAGAATATTAAGATCACCCGGCAGGTGGTTGAGTACGCCCATGACCATGGCGTGATGGTAGAAGCGGAGCTGGGCAAGCTGGCCGGCATCGAGGACGCGGTCAGTGTCCAGGCCCGGGACGCTACCTTTACCGACCCGGACGAGGCGGCGGAATTCGTCGAGCGGACGGGGGTTGACTCCCTGGCTGTAGCCATCGGCACCAGCCACGGCGCCTATAAGTTTAAGGGCAAGCCGGAGCTGGATTTCGAGCGGCTGAAGAAGATCCACGCCATCATTCCGGACACGCCCCTGGTTCTCCACGGCGCTTCCTCTGTTCCCCAGGAATTCGTGAAGCTCTGCAACCAGTACGGCGGCCAGGTCCCCGGCGCCCAGGGCGTACCGGAGGACATGATCACGGAAGCCGCCCGCCACGGAGTCTGCAAGGTCAACGTGGACACGGATCTCCGTCTGGCCATGACCGCTTCCATTCGGAAGGTCATGAAGGAGAACCCGTCCGAATTCGACCCCCGCAAATACCTGGGCCCCGGCCGGGACGCCATCCGGGCCATGGTCCAGCATAAGATCCGGGACGTGCTGAAGACCTCCAACCACCGGTAAACTCCAGCGAAGGTCTGAGGAGGGCCGGCGTACCGCGTCCGCCCAGCAGACGAAGCAGAATCGGAACGAAACAGGAAACACGCTCCCCGGGCCCAGGCCCGGGGAGCCTTCATGAATGGAAAGAAGCAATCACTGAAAGGAAGCGATCCCCATGCAGATGGAACAGCTGAGAAAAGACATGATCACAGCCATGAAGGCCAGAGATAAGGACCGGAAGGACGTCCTCTCCTCCCTGGTGGCGGCGGTGAAGAACATCGCCATCAACGAGGGCACCCGGGACGACATCACCGAAGACCAGGTGGACCGGGCGATCCTGAAGGAACTGAAGGCCGCGGAGGAGCAGGTGGCTACCTGTCCGAAGGAACGGGCGGACCTGCTGAAGGAATACCAGTTCCGCCTGGACGTGATCCAGGAATACGCGCCGAAGCTCCTTTCTGAAGACGAGATCCGGACTCTGATCCAGGATAAATTCGCTGACGTCCTGGCCACGAAGAACATGGGCCAGATCATGAAAGCAGTCATGCCTGAACTGAAGGGCAAGGCCGACGGCAAGGTCATCAATCAGGTGGTCCGCGGGCTTTGCGAATAAACGACAGCGGCGGCCCGGACGTCGGGCGCGGAAGGTTCCCGCGGCGCCGCTGATAATCAATAGAGGCTGTATCCATCGAAGTGGTACGCTGCCCCCAGGCAGTTACACTCCTCAGTGTTCTGCTCGGGGGCAGCGCTCCAAACTGGTGGATACAGCCTCTTTTTTCAATACAGATCCGGACAACCGGATATGGCCCCGGCGGGGGCGGACAGGCCGCGTGCCGGGGAACCTTTTTTCTCTCTATTTCCCGCTGAATTCCTCGATCAGGGAATGCTTCAGGTCCCACAGGGGCTTGGACAGGTCCACATAGTAGGTCTGGGGGTTCTCGAAACGGAGGGTCTCCTCCCACAGGGTCTCCATCTGCTCCGCGCAGAAATCCTTCACTTCCTGGATGGGCGGGCAGTCGTAGACCCGGCGGCCGTGGTCGAAGAGGCGGACCCGGATGTCCTTCGCGGTATAATCCTTCAGGGTCATCTTCTTCCAGACGGCGTCGGGGTCGAAGATGACCAGGCCGTCCCCTTCGGGCTTGGGCTCGTCGGCCAGGGTGATCAGGTCGGCGATGGCCTTCCCGCTCTCGTTCTCATAGAGCCGGTACAGCCTCTTCACGCCGGGATTGGTGATCTTCGAAACGTTCTCGGAGATCTTAATCTTCGGGGTAATGACGCCGTCCTGCTCCACAGCGGCCAGCTTATAAACGCCGCCGAAGACGGGGGCGGACTTGGCGGTGATCATCCGCTCGCCGACGCCGAAGGAGTCGATCTGGGCGCCCTCCATGATCACGTCCCGGATCAGGTACTCGTCCAGGGAATTGGAAATGGTGATCTTACAATCCTGGAGGCCGGCCTCGTCCAACATTTTCCTGGCGCGCTTGGTCAGGTAGGCGATGTCGCCGGAGTCGATCCGGATGCCCATGGACTGGGGCTTCTGCTCCTTAAATACGCGGATGGCGTTCGGGATGCCGGATTTCAGGACGTTATAGGTATCGACCAGGAGGACGCAGTTCTGTGGATACTCCTTCGCGTAGGCGGTGAAGGCTTCATATTCCGACGGGAACATCTGTACCCAGCTGTGGGCCATGGTGCCCAGGGCAGGGATGCCATACTCCCGGTCAGTGATCGTGCAGGCGGTGCCGCAGCAGCCGCCGATGAAGCAGGCTCTGGCTCCGTAGATGGCGGCGGAGGCGCCATGCGCCCGGCGGGAGCCGAACTCCATGACGGGGCGGCCCTGGGCGGACCGGACGATGCGGCTTGCCTTCGTGGCCACCAGGCTCTCATGATTGAGAACCAGCAGGGTGTAGGTCTCCACGAACTGGGCCTGCAGGACCGGACCCCGGACGGTCAGGATAGGCTCATGGGGAAAGATGGGCGTTCCCTCGGGGACGGCCCAGACATCACAGGCGAACTTGAAATTCCGGAGGTAATCCAGGAAACGTTCGTCGAAGCAGTTCTTCTTCCGCAGGTATTCGATGTCCTCTTCCGTGAAGGACAAATGCTCCATGTAGTCGACCACCTGCTCCAGGCCGGCCATGATGGCATAGCCGCCGCTGTCCGGGATCTCCCGGAAAAAGACGTCGAAATAGGCGATCGTGTCCGCCATACCGGCTTCCAGATAGCCATTGGCCATGGTGATCTCATAGAAATCCGTCAGCATGGTCATATTATCAGTAAGTGCCATTTTCCCTCCTCCCGCGGTCTTCCTAACCACCGCGCTGAAATAACGGTTTATTATACATTATCTTAACATTTTCTTCAAGAATTGACCGGTGTAAGAGCCCTTCACTTTCGCCACTTCCTCCGGCGTGCCTGTGGTCACGATGGTGCCGCCCCGGTCGCCCCCGTCCGGGCCCAGATCGATGATATAGTCGGCCTGCTTGATCACGTCCAGATTATGCTCGATGACCACCACGGTATTCCCGCCGTCGGTCAGGGTCTGGAGGACGGTCAGGAGCTTGTCCACATCGGCGAAATGAAGGCCGGTGGTGGGCTCGTCCAGAACATAGAGGGTCCGGCCGGTGGACCGCCGGGAGAGCTCGGTGGCCAGCTTGACCCGCTGGGCCTCGCCGCCGGACAGCTCGGTGGCCGGCTGCCCCAGCTTGATGTAATCCAGGCCCACCTGGTGGAGGGTCTCCAGCTTCCGATAGATGGAGGGAAGGTTCCGGAAGAAGTCCAGGCCCTCCGCCACGGTCATGTTCAGGACATCGTAGATGCTCTTCCCCTTATATTTCACCTCCAGGGTCTCCCGGTTGTAACGCCTGCCATGGCAGACCTCACAGGGGACGTAGACATCGGACAGGAAATGCATTTCGATCTTAATGATGCCGTCGCCCTTACAGGCCTCGCAGCGGCCGCCCTTCACATTGAAGCTGAACCGGCCCTTTCCGAAGCCCCGCATTTTCGCGTCGGGCAGGCTGGCGAAGAGATCCCGGATGGCGGTGAACATCCCGGTATAGGTAGCGGGGTTGGATCGGGGCGTCCGGCCGATGGGGCTCTGGTCGATGTTGATCACCTTATCCAGGTTCTCCAGGCCGGTGATTTCCCGGCAGTTTCCAGGACCCTCCGCGGCCCCGTTCAGCACATGGGCCGCGCCCCGGCAGAGGAGCTCGTTCACCAGGGAGCTCTTTCCTGATCCGGAAACCCCGGTGACGCAGATGAACTTCCCCAGGGGGAACGCCACGTCGATGCCCTTCAGATTATGCTCCTTCGCGCCCCGGACCCAGACGGTGAGGCCGTTCCCCGGCCGCCGGTCCTTCGGGACCGGGATCTTCCTGGCCCCGGACAGGTACTGGCCTGTGATGGAATCGGGGCAGGCTTTAATATCGTCCACGGTCCCCTGGGCCACCAGGCGGCCGCCGTAGATGCCGGCCCCGGGCCCGATGTCCACGATGTGGTCTGCGGCGTACATGGTATCCTCGTCATGCTCCACCACGATCAGGGTATTCCCGATGTCGGTCAGGTGGCGGAGGGTCTTCAGGAGCATGGCGTTGTCCTTCTGATGGAGGCCGATGGAAGGCTCGTCCAGGATATAGAGGACTCCCTGGAGGCCGGACCCGATCTGGGTAGCCAGACGGATCCGCTGGGCCTCGCCGCCGGACAGGGTGGCGGCGGCACGGGACAGGGTCAGGTAGTCCAGGCCCACGTCCACCAGAAACTGAAGCCGCTCCCGAATCTCCTTCACGATCTGACGGGCGATGATCCAGTCTGTCTCGGACAGGTCCAGGCCGGCCATGAATTCCGCCGCCTGGCGGATGGGCATTTCTGAGACCTCCGCGATATTCTTCCCGGACACAGTGACAGCCAGGACCTCGGGCTTCAGCCGCCTTCCCCCACAGTCAGGGCACTTCTTCGTCACCATGTATTTCTGCATCCAGTCCCGCATGAAGTCAGACCCGGTCTCCCTGTACCGCCGTTCCATGTTGGTCAATAAGCCCTCGAAGGGGTGATCCCGCTTCTGGGTCTTTCCAGAGGAGCTGGTGTATGTATACTTCACGCGCCTGTTTCCGGTCCCGTAGAGAATCTCCTTCACATATTTCTTCGGCAGATCCTTAAAGGGTCTGGACAGGTCCACCACCTCCTGGTCGGCCAGCACGCTGACCATGTTCTTATAGAAGCCGGAGAATTCCATGGAAGCGTAGACCCTGCTGAGGGCGCCGTCCGGGATGGTCTCGTCCATCTTAATGATCTTCTCCGGGTCGATCTTCTCAGTGAATCCCAGACCCGCGCAGGAGGGACAGGCCCCGAAGGGGCTGTTGAAGGAGAACATCCGGGGCTCCAGCTCCTCGATGCTGACCCCGTGCTCAGGGCAGGCCAGCTTGGTGGAGAAAGTCTGATCCTTCTCGAAGTCCCCGTCCTGGAAGTGGACCTCCACCAGGCCGCCGCTCTCCTTCATGGCCAGCTCCACGGCCTCCGCGATCCGGCCCTCCTGGCCGGGCTTCACGATGATCCGGTCCACCACGACCTCAATCGTATGCTTGAATTTTTTGTCCAGGCTGATCTCGTCCTCATCCAGGAGACGGATCTCCCCGTCCACCCGGACCCTGGTATAGCCGTCCCGGTGGATCCGGTCCAGAATCTTCACGTGCTCGCCCTTCCGCTGGCGGACGACGGGGGCCATGATCATAATCCGCGTCCTTTCAGGCCAGGCCATGATGGCGTCCACCATCTGGTCGACGCTCTGGGAGGAGATGGGCCGGCCGCAGATGGGGCAGTGGGGCTTGCCCACCCGCGCGTAAAGGAGACGGAGGTAATCGTGGATCTCGGTCACGGTGCCCACCGTGGACCGGGGGTTTTTACTGGTGGTCTTCTGGTCGATGGAGATGGCTGGGGACAGGCCTTCGATGGACTCCACGTCCGGCTTGTCCATCTGTCCCAGGAACTGGCGGGCGTAGGAGGAGAGGCTTTCGATGTAACGGCGCTGGCCCTCGGCGTAGATGGTGTCGAAGGCCAAAGAGCTCTTTCCGGACCCGGACAGGCCGGTCAGAACCACCAGCTTGTCCCGGGGGATCCGGACGCTCAGGCCCTTCAGGTTGTTCACATTCGCGTTTTTAATAACGATCTCGTCAGGCATGTTCTTTCCCTCCTGCGGCGCCGGCAGTCCCGGCGCAGACTGTCTGCCGCTGCCGTTTCCAGCCCTTCAGCCGCCGCGGCCCCTCTTCAGACTGTCTGCCGCGGCCGTCCTGGTTCCGGCTATTTTCTGGTCTGGTATTCGAAGATCAGGTCACGGAGCTCCGCGGCCCGTTCGAACTGCAGGTCCTTCGCGGCCTGTCTCATCTCTTTCTGCAGGTCCTTCAAGTACTTATCCAGCTCCTTCGCGGTCATTTCCGACGGTTTCCGGCGTTTACGCCCGCGAGCCTCAGCGGCCTCCTCGGGCTGGGTGGCCCGGGCGACCTCCCGGACAGCCTTTTTCACAGTCTCCGGGGTGATCCCATGCTCTTCGTTATATCGCTGCTGGATCTTCCGGCGGCGGGCCGTCTCGTCGATGGCCGTCCGCATGGCCGGGGAGATCTGGTCTGCGTACATGACCACCCGGCCATCCACGTTCCGGGCGGCCCGGCCGATGGTCTGGATCAGGGAGGTCTCTGTCCGGAGGAAGCCCTCCTTATCGGCGTCCAGGATGGCCACCAGGGCCACCTCGGGGATGTCCAGGCCCTCCCGCAGGAGGTTGATGCCCACCAGAACGTCGAACTCGCCCAGGCGGAGGTCCCGGATGATCTCCATCCGTTCCAGGGTATCGATGTCAGAATGGAGGTACTTGGCCCGGATCCCGGCTTCCAGCAGGTAATTGGTCAGGGACTCGGCCATCTTCTTCGTCAGGGTGGTCACGAAGGTCCTTTCCCCCATCTCGATGGTCTTATGGATCTCGCTGATCAGGTCGTCGATCTGTCCCTCCGTGGGACGAACTTCGATGGGCGGGTCCAGGGGCCCCGTGGGCCGGATTACCTGCTCCGCGGTGATCCCGCCCGCCTGATCCCGTTCGTAGCTGGCCGGGGTAGCGCTGACATAGAGGATCTGGTTGACCGTTTCCTCGAATTCCTCGAACTTCAGAGGCCGGTTGTCCAGGGCGGAAGGAAGCCGGAAACCGTAATCGATCAGGCTCTGCTTCCGGGACAGGTTGCCCCGGTACATGGCGTGAAGCTGGGGAAGCATGACATGGGACTCGTCGATCATGATCAGGAAGTCATCCGGGAAGAAGTCCAGGAGGGTGAAGGGCCGCTCGCCGGGTTTCAGGCCCGTCAGATGGCGGGTATAATTCTCGATCCCCTTGCAGATGCCCACCTCCCGGAGCATTTCCATGTCATACCGGGTCCTCTGCTCGATCCGCTGGGCCTCCAGGAGCTTGCCCCGGCTCTTAAACCATTCCACCCGGTCCTCCAGCTCCTCCTCGATGGTCTCCAGGGCCCGCTCGATGTGCTCCTTCGAGGTGACGTAATGGGAGGCGGGGAAGATGGAGATGTGGTTCCGGCTGCCCAGGATTTCTCCGGTCACGGGGTTCATCTCCTTAATGGTGTCGATCTCGTCCCCGAAGAGCTCTACCCGGACGGCGTAATCGCTGCCGGCGGGAAAGATGTCGATGGTGTCGCCCCGGGCCCGGAAGGTGGTCCGCTCGAAGGCCATGTCATTCCGGGTGTACTGGATCTCCACCAGAGCCCGGAGCAGGTCCTGCCGGCTCAGGGTCATGCCCGTCCGCAGGGAGATCATCTGGCCTTCGTACTCCTCCGGCGACCCCAGGCCGTAGATGCAGGAGACCGAGGCCACGATGATCACGTCCCGCCGCTCGGCCAGGGCCGCCGTGGCGCTGTGGCGGAGCTTGTCGATCTCGTCGTTTATCTGGGAATCCTTCTCGATGTAGGTATCCGTCGAAGGCACATAGGCCTCCGGCTGGTAATAGTCGTAATACGACACGAAGTATTCCACCGCGTTCTCCGGGAAAAACTCCTTCATTTCCCCGTGGAGCTGGGCGGCCAGGGTCTTATTATGTGAGATGATCAGGGTGGGCCTGTTCACCCGGGCGATGACATTGGCCATGGTGAAGGTCTTGCCCGATCCGGTGACGCCCAGCAGGGTCTGCGCCCGTTTCCCCGACAGAAAGCCCTGAGTCAGCTTCTCGATGGCCTGGGGCTGGTCTCCGGTGGGCTTGAACTCGGAATGGAGCTTGAAATCCATCAGACCGCCTCCTCGGGGACCTTTGTCACATCCACCCAGGCCAGAGCCCGGGAGTACCGGTACAGGTCGTCCGGGCTGAACTCGATGGCGGAATTAGCGCTGCCGCAGGCGGGGAAAACGGTGGAGAAACGCTTCAGGGACGCGTCACAGTATACCTTCGCCCGGGGGTCATCGATCCCGAAGGCGCAGACCCCGCCGATGGCATGGCCGGTCAGCTCCAGGACCTGGTCCGGAGCCAGCATCTTCGGCTTATAACCGAAGGCCCGCTTGAACTTGCCATTATTCACCTTCGCGTCGCCCGCGCACTGGACCAGAACGCAGCCATCCGCCCCGTCATGAAAGGCCAGGGTCTTGCAGATCCGGGCCCCCGCCACGCCCAGCGCCTCCGCGGCCAGGTCGACGGTCGCGCTGGAGACCGGGAATTCCATGATCTTCTCCTCCAGACCCAGGGGCCGGAAATAGGCCCTGACATTCTCAATGGACATCGCTCGCTCCTTCCTGAGCCAGAGACAAAATCCACCCGGCAGGCGCCCCGCCAGCTGGCGCGAACCATCCCGCCGCGCCCGGCGGCCTGTCCGCTCGTGACAAAATCCGCCCGGCGGCCGTCCCTTCACTCGAAAAAATGGCTGCCGCGCGCGCGGCAGCCGTTGCGTCCCACTCTACCTGGCTTCAGAAGGCCTTCGCGAAGGCTCTGCCGTATTCCCGGCAGGCTTCCAGAGCGTCCTGATCCGGGGCCCACTTGACCCGCTGACCATCAGCCACGATCTCGAAGCCGGCGTCCGCAAGCTCCGCGGTGATCTTCTTCGCCGCTTCGCCGGACCAGCCGTAGCTGCCGAAGGCCGCCGCCTTCTTCCCCTTGAATTTCAGGCCCTTCGCCATCTCCAGGATCCCCGCGGTGGCGTAGGAAAAACCATTATTAATGGTCGGGGAGCCGACCAGAACCCCCTTCGACCGGAACATCTCGGTCAGAATGTCGTTCTTATCGGACTTGGTCATGCTCAGGACCAGGACCCTCGTCTCGGGAGACGTCTCACGGATTCCTTCCGCGATGGCTTCCGCCATGTGCCGGGTAGCGTTCCACATGGTGTCGTAAACGATGGTGATCTGATCTTCCTGATAGGCGTCGCACCACTTCTGATAGCGGTCGATGATGTCCTGGATGTGGTCATGCCAGACGATGCCGTGGCTGGGGCACACATACTCCAGGGGCAGGTTCATGGCCAGGACCTCCGCCAGCTTCTTCTTCACGAAGGTGTTGAAAGGGTTCAGGATGTTGGCGTAGTATTTCATGGCCTCACTGTAGACGTCGTCCAGATTGGCCTGGTAGTCGAACAGCTCCTCGCAGGCGAAGTGCTCACCGAAGCCGTCATTCGAGAACAGGATCTTATCGGAATCCATATAGGTGAACATGGTGTCCGGCCAGTGGAGGAACTTGGCCTCGACGAAGGTCAGGGTGGACTCCCCGATGTTCAGGGTATCCCCCGTCTTCACGTTCACGAAGTTCCAGTCCTGGTGGTACATCCCCCGGATGATGGTCTCGCCCATCTTGGTGCAGTAGATCGGCGTGTCGGGGATCTCCCGCATGATCTCAGGCAGAGCCCCGCTGTGGTCGCTCTCGTTATGGTTCATGATGATATAATCGATGTCCTTCAGGTCGATCTCTTCCTTCAGGCGGCTGACGAACTCCCGGTCATAGGGTCCCCAGACGGTATCGATCAAAACGTTCTTCTCGTCCCGGATCAGGTAGGCGTTATATGAAGAGCCCCGGAAAGTCGACAGCTCGTCGCCGTGGAAATGCTGGAGCTCCCAATCGATCTTTCCGACCCAGGTCACCTTATCTGTGATTTTCTTACTCATATTACCCTCCTGGCTTACTGCCATATCATGACGGGCCCGCCCCGTCCAGAAACTTATACCCGGCAGGCTGTCCCTAAAACCCGGGCCGTACAACAAAAGACAAACTTACAATTCGGTCCTGCCCTCCATGGCCTTCAGCAGGGTCATCTCGTCCGCGTACTCCAGCTCTCCCCCCACCGGCAGACCGTGGGCGATCCGGGAGACCTTAATCCCCGCGGGCTTCAGCAGGCGGGCGATGTACATGGCTGTAGCCTCCCCCTCGATGTTGGGATTGGTGGCCAGGATCACCTCCCGGACTGAATCATCTCTCTGCAGACGCTGGATCAGGGAGCGGATGTTGATATCCGCCGGGCCCACGCCCTCCATCGGAGAGATGACCCCGTTCAGAACATGGTACAGGCCATGGTACTCGTTCAGCCGCTCCACCGCCATGACATCCTGGGAGGACTCCACCACGCAGATCAACCCGTGATCCCGCCTCGGGTCCGAACAGATCTCGCAGGGGTCCTGATCCGTCAGGTTGCCGCAGACCGAGCAGTATCTCAGGGTCCGCTTGGCCTCCGTGATGGCGGAGGCCAGCGCCTCCGCCTCCTGGTCCGGCAGCCGGAGGACATGGAAGGCCAGCCGCTGGGCGGTCTTCGTCCCCACCCCGGGCAGCTTGGCCAGCTCCGCCACCAGCCGGGCGAATGGTTTCGGATACTGCATGGCGAAACCCTACAGCCCCGGGATGCCCAGGCCGCCGGTCAGCTTCCCGTACTCGTTCTCCGACATCTCGTCGATCTGCCGGATCCCCTCGTTCACCGCCGCGATGACCAGGTCCTGGAGGGTCTCCACGTCTTCCGGGTCTACGACGTCCTTATCGATGGTCAAAGACACCAGCTGCTTCTTCCCGTTCACCACGCAGGTGCAGGCGCCGCCGCCGGCGCTGGCCGTCACTTCCTTCTGCTCCAGCTCCTGCTGCATGTTCTCCATCTGCTGCTGCATGGCCTGGAGCTGCTGGAGCTGCTGGGCCTGGGCCTTCCGGCCGCCAGCCGCCTGGGTCCGGGGCCGCCGCCCCGCTCTCATTCCTTTTCCCATGAGTCCTGTTCCTTTCTATGCTCACTCCGGATCATCCACGATCCGGACCGGTACACCGAATAATTTCGAGGCCGCGTCCTGTTCCCGGGCCAGCTTCTCATCCCGTTCCTCTTCAGCCGCCTCCTTCCCGCCCCGGAGCACCATCCGGAGGGGCCTGCCGGCCCGTTCCGACATCTCCCGGTCGATCAGATCCCGGTCGGACTTCAGAATCATCCGGTCGATGGGGCTGTCCGCGTCGACCCGGTATTCCTCCTGTCCCATGCCCGTCAGGCTGGCCCGCCGCATGGCGTTCAGCTTGGGATGCAGGGGCTCCAGGGCTTCGAAAACCGACTCCCAGAGCTCGTCCAGGTCCTCCTGTCTGGGCTGAGCGGCGTCCTCCCGGCTGGGCCGAGTGGCATCCGCCTGGCTGGGCGGAGCGAAATCCGCCCGGCCCTCCTGCCCATCCGCCAGTGCCTCCGGCCGGGCCTGGCCTCCTGCCGGCGCCCCTGGCTGAGCCGGACCCCCGGCGATGGTCACGATGGCCACCTCCATCAGGGTCCTGGCCTGGGTCGAATACCGGGCGTCATTAATGGCCCGGGCCAGGGTGATGATGGCCCGGTTCAGGTCCGCCGTCTCGATCTTCCGGCTCTGCCGCTTCAGGATCTCGATGTTCTCCCGGGACAGGTTCAGCATGTCCTCCGGCTGATCCACGAACCTGGCGATCAGAAGGCTCCTGTAGTAGCCCATCCAGTCCCGCATCAGCTGCCGGACGTCGCCTCCTTCCCGCAGGGCCTGGTCCAGAAGAAGAAAAGCCCCGGAGATGTCCCCCTCCAGGACCCGGTCTGTGAGACCCGTGAAGAATTCCTCCGACACCGTCCCCAGCGCCTCCAGAACCCGGTCCCGGTCCAGGACCGTCTCCCCGGAAGAAATGCACTGCTCCAGCAGACTGAGCGAATCCCGGACAGATCCGTCGGCGTTGGCCGCCAGGAGACGGAGGGCGTCTTCCGTGATGGAGACTCCCCGGTCTTCACAGATCTTATGGATGTTCTCTGCCAGGACGCCGGCGCTGACCCTGCGGAAGTCCAGCCGCATGCAGCGGGACAGGACCGTCTGAGGCAGCTTCTCAGGGTTGGTGGTGGCCAGGATGAAGATCACGTCCTCCGGCGGCTCCTCCAGGGTCTTCAGCAGGGCATTAAAGGCCCCTGTGGACAGCATATGGACCTCATCGATGATATAGACCTTCTTACGCCCCACCGCCGGCGGGTAATTCACATTCTCCCGGAGCTCCCGGATGTTCTCTACGCCGTTATTCGAGGCCGCGTCGATCTCGATCACGTCCATAAACTTTCCCTCGGCGATGGCCCTGCAGGTGGGACAGACGCCGCAGGGCCGGTCCTTCCGGTCCTCCCGCTCGCAGTTCACAGCCTTCGCCAGGATCCGGGCCGTGGTCGTCTTCCCCGTCCCCCGGGTGCCGCAGAAAAGGTAGGCGTGGCTCACGGTCCCGGTCTCCACCTGGTGCTTCAGGACCTTCACCACATAGTCCTGCCCCAGGATCTCCGAAAAGACCTCCGGCCTCGTCTCCCGATACAGCGCCCGATACTGACCCATTCCAGCCTGTTCTCCTCCCTAAAAAGCGGAAGCCTGAACTTCCGCACAATAAGGCAATTTACCCTTTAACAGCTCCGCGTGACGTTGGAGAAGGCTGATCTGCGGCACATAAGAACTTCCGCTTATTGCTGCTTCCTTCCGGACCTGACAAGGTTCACGGCATCCT